>JAGQSZ010000223.1 GCA_020439285.1 Microthrixaceae bacterium | reverse complement strand
GCATGTCGACCACCCCGGATCTGTCGTTGCAGTTGGCGACGAGGTGGACGTCGAGGTTCTCGAGGTCGATCTCGACCGCGAGCGCATTTCGCTGTCCCTCAAGGCCACGCAGCAGGACCCATGGCAGGAATTCGCCTCCAACCACCAGGTTGGCGAACTCGTTTATGGCCGTGTCACCAAGCTCGTACCTTTCGGTTCGTTCATCCAGGTCGGCGACGGAATCGAAGGTCTGGTCCACATTTCCGAGATGTCAGCTCACCACGTGGACCTTCCAGAGCAGGTCGTCACCCCGGGCGAAGAGCTGTGGGTCAAGATCATCGACTTGGACCTCGATCGTCGTCGTATCTCTCTGTCGATCAAGCAGGCCGCAGAGGGTGGTGTTGTCGCCGCCGAGTACCAGCAACACTTCGGTGAGCAGAACTATGACGCCGAGGGTAACTTCACCGGTTACGACGCTGAAGGCACATCTGAGGGCCAGGAAGCTTGGGCCGAGTACTACGCCGAGCAGGGCCTTGACCCGAACGGCAACCCGCTTGAAGCCGTCGAAGCAACCGACGCAGTCGAAGCAGCTGAGGAAGCCGAGGCCGTTGAATACACCGAGGCAGCCGAAGACGCTGACAGCGAATGAGCAATAGGGGTTGAACCCCGTCGGCTGGTACCGGTAATCCAACCGGATCATTCACATAAACAACGTGTAGAACCCCGCCCGAAACGGCGGGGTTCTTCGCGTTCACGGTGCGCCGGACGGGAAATCCGGTCAGAGAACCTTTCGATGATTCTTAAGTACTAGTGGGTTTCGGCCGAACCAGAGGGGACACAACTTCCGCGTTCGGGGGACCAGTTGGGTTCCTGGCTCGTGGAGCCCGTGATCCGTGTCATCAATGAACCAGCCCAACCTACCCAGGCAATTCGAGGGAGCGAGACCAAAGTGAGCTCACGCAGAACACTCATCCTCATAGGAGCGATCGTGATAGGGGCCTTAGCAGCCTTCTTGACGCTCAATTACGTGCGAGGCGTCGAGAGCGACAACGCAGCTAAGAACCAGCTAGTTGACGTACTCATCGCCAATGGACCGATCCCCACGGGGACAAGCGCTGACGAAGCTGTCGCCACCAAGACCATCATCCCCGCCAAACGGCGCCGTGCAGATCTGCCCGCCAATGTGATCACCAGGAGCGCTGAGGTCAGCGGCCAGGTCTCGGCACTCGAACTGAGCGGCGGTGAGGTACTCACCACTGCGATGTTCGTATCACCGGAGGAGCGCACGGGTTCCAACGCCAGCGTCCTCGACAAGGGCAACGTCGCCATGACCGTTCAGGTCGACACGGCCTCAGGTGTGGCTGACCTGATCCGGGTTGGTGACTCAGTCAATATCATGGCCCGGGCATCGATTCTGACAGCGGCAGCTGGCGCCGAAGGAGAGGCCGGGGCTGAGGCAGCCGAAGGGCTCGGGACTGTAGATGGTTCGGCATGGACCACTGCCAGCCCGTATGTGACGGTCCTGCAGAAGGTGAAGGTTGTTGCGATCAACAACATCATCGATGCGCCAAAGGCAGCGGCAGCGGCTGAAGGTGCCGAGGGAGGAGATGCTCCCGCTCCCGCACAGACAGCCAATGGTCTGATCACGGTCCAGTTGCCACCGGACCAGGCGCAGTTGCTCGCATCAGTCCAGTCAGCAGGTCTTTATATGACCCTGAACCGTCCGGACTACGAGCCTGTCCCGATCCCATTCATCACCGAGTTCCCGACCTTCTCAGGCCAACTCGGCACCACTCCCTACCCGACTGCATCCAAAGAAGCCGCAGGACAGTGAGCGAAGCCGTCACCACTTCAAACCTCGCTGACTTGGAACCGTCTCTCGATACAGCGGAGGAGGCAACGATGTCGGATGCACCACGCCCGACCGCAATTCGAGTTTCCGTTGCCGTAGTGGAGGCGCATGAGCCCACTAGGGAACGGATCGTGTCCCTGCTGAGCAGTGGAGCAACTCCCTTCAGTTCCCTCGAGGAGTTGACCTCCAGGCTCACAGGAACGGTTCCAGTGGTTGCAGTACTCGGCCCGTCATGTGCTGATGACCCAACCCTGGCTGTCGCTGATCGAGTCGTTCGTAAGTACCCGTCGGTCGCGACGATCCTCATCGTCGACGAGTTGACCACGACCATGCTCCAACACGCTCTTCGTGCCGGGGTGCGAGACGTACTCGCCCTCGGCGGAGAGCCCGGAGCGCTGGCCCAGTCGGTGCAACGCCTGGCGATCTCCCTGGATCAAGCTGCTCGAACCCCGTCACCCAATCTGCCCGCCACCCAGGCCCAGATCCAAGACGAGGACGACCTCGACGATGATGCTGATCCCGAAGCTGGCAGCACCCGTTCGCCCTTGGCTGCATACTCTTCCGAGGACGTACGGGGCGAGGTAATCACCGTGTTCTCGACCAAGGGTGGTGCCGGCAAGTCAGTCATCTCGACGTCATTGGCAGTCGCGCTCGCTCAACGAACCGACAAGCCAGTGTGTCTCGTTGACGCCGATCTTCAATTCGGTGACGTAGCGGTGATGCTCAAGCTGTCACCTCACCACACCATTGTCGATGCAGTTTCGGCTCTCGATCGACTGGACCCGCCGCTACTCGAAAGCCTGCTGGTCAAACACGATCAGTCCGGCCTGCGGGTGCTTCCCGCTCCACTGGAGCCGGCTTTTGCCGACCAGGTCGGTGCAGCAGAGATGATCTCGATCATCGACCTGCTCCGCACGTTCTGTGAGTACGTCATCGTCGACACACCGGCCTACTTCAACGATGTAGTGCTCGGACTGGTGGAGGCGTCCGACAAGGTCATGTTGGTCGCCGGGATGGACATCCCCAACATCAAGAACGTCAAGATCGGGCTGCAGACACTGCGACTTCTGAATACTCCGATGGAAAAGCTCATGCTTGTCCTCAATCGGGCGAATTCAAAGGTGAAGCTCGATATCGGTGAGGTCGAGAGGACACTCCAGATCAAAGCCGATGTCCTGGTACCGAGCGACATCGTCGTTCCGCAGGCAGTCAACAAGGGTGAACCAGTGGTGACACATTCACCCAAGTCGGGGGTCAGCAAAGCGATTCAGCAGCTCGCTGATGAGTTCGTACCAGTTCAGTCCAAGAAACGTAGATAGGAAACCGGGTCTCTTGTGAGTCCCGATCCAAACAGGTAGATCAGCTAGACCAATTGGAGCACCAGGTGTCGCTTTCGGAACGAATCAACAATCTTCAGCCGAACGGAAATTCCGGAGCACAATCCGGGTCAACCGGTGGCGGCAACAACAGCAGCGGCAGCAACAACGCTGCACCCAAGCCGGTGCCGGCCCGCACATCGAGCGCGCCTCGCCAAGACCAGGCCGTCGCCGAGTTGCGTCACCGGATCCACCAGCAGCTGATCGACGAGCTGGGCCCGATCCTCTTTGACCGCCGACTCTCCGAAGAGGACCTTCGCCGTCGTGTCAACGAACAGCTCCACAATGCGATCGCTGCCGAACGCGTTCCGCTCTCAGCGGCCGACAAAGCAAAGCTGATCCAAGACGTCTCGGACGACATCTTGGGTTACGGCCCGATCGACACGCTCCTCAAGGAGGAGGAAGTCACAGAAATCATGGTCAACGGCCCCGACCTGGTGTTCGTCGAGCGAAGCGGCAAGCTGACCCGTGACGCCAACGTCCGGTTCCTCGACGAGGACCATGTGCGACGGGTTATCGACAAGATCGTCTCCGAGATCGGTCGCCGTATCGACGAATCGACACCAATGGTGGACGCCCGTCTGCCTGACGGTTCCCGTGTCAACGCTGTGATCTCGCCGTTGGCGGTCGGTGGACCCTTCCTCACTATCCGAAAGTTCTCCACCGATCCGCTGCAGATCGATGACCTGATCCGTTTCGGTTCGGTCAACGCCCACGCAGCACGATTCCTCCAAGCGTGCATCGTCGGTCGACTCAACGGAGTTGTCGCCGGTGGTACCGGTACCGGTAAGACCACCATGCTCAACGTTCTCTCCGGATTCATTCCCGATGACGAACGAATCGTCACCGTCGAGGACGCGAAGGAACTCCAACTCCACCAGGAACACGTTCTGTCGATGGAGTCCCGACCACCAAACGTCGAAGGTAGGGGAGAGGTCACGATCCGTGACCTGGTCAAGAACACCCTGCGTATGCGTCCCGACAGGATCGTCGTTGGTGAGTGTCGTTCCGGTGAAGCCCTCGACATGCTCCAGGCCATGAACACCGGTCACGACGGTTCGCTGACCACGGTTCACGCCAACAGCCCACGTGACACCCTCGCTCGTCTCG
>JAGQSZ010000222.1 GCA_020439285.1 Microthrixaceae bacterium | reverse complement strand
TCGGCCCACTCGTCCCAGATGGAGACGCCGTTGTCGTTGAGGTATTTCGTGTTGGTGTCGCCGCGGAGGAACCAGAGCAGCTCGTGGATGATCGAGCGGAGGTGGACCTTCTTCGTGGTGACGAGCGGGAACCCGCGGGAGAGATCGAATCGCATCTGGTGCCCGAAGACCGAGAGCGTGCCGGTGCCGGTGCGGTCGTGCTTCTCGACACCCTCGCGCAGGATGCGCTGGAGCAGGGCGTGGTACTGGACCGTGTGGTCCGTGGTCGGTTTGTTCTCGACGATTGTGCTCATCCGCGTGCGCTCCCTCTCGACGCACACGGTACCCCCCCGCTCTCTGCCCAGCGACTTTCCACATCGCCCGGGGCGGCTAGCTGTGGTGCGCGGCCTCTCGGAGTGTTCTGTTCGGCATCGCCAGCGCGAGCAGCGCAGCGACGAACAGCAGCGAGCCGAAGAACGCGAACGCCATGTGCACCCGCTCCGGCGCAAGCAGTTCCCCGGCGTCCTCGAGGCGGACGTGCCCCAGGAACAGCTCGGCGAGCGGACGCGAGACCGCGCCGAACATCCACCCGAACCCCATCAGCAGCGAAGAGACCAGCGCGGTGTGCGATGGCTGGAGACGCTGCCCGAGCCCGATCGACGCCGGGATGCACGAGAAGAAGCTCGCCGCCATCACGAACGCCATGAAGTACGAGGGCGCCATACCCCACCACGCACCCCCCGCGAGCCCGCGGGCCCAGTCGCCGACGAACCCCGTCGACGCCAGCACCAGCGCACCGACCAGCGCCGTCCCCACGAACACCCGTTTCTCCTGCCCGTTTTTGAGCAGCTTACCGACGACCAGCACCGAGACGCCCATCCCGAGCGTCATGGCCGACGACAGGTTGCCGTTGAGGATCGCGGCCTGGTCCTCGTCGCCCGGGATGATGGTGCGGGCCCAGTAGGCGAACAGGATGAACATCCCGACGTTGACACAGTACTTGATGCAGTTCTGCGCGGTGAGCAGCGCGACGACCCACCAGTGCGCCCGGCGCTGCGCCGGGCTCATCGCGCCGCGCATCGCGTGGTGGTCCTCGTGGCGGTGGGGCACGCTCCGCAGCGTCCTGTGCAGCACCCACGCGACGAGCAGTGTCGGCGGGATGATCCAGGCCAGCGCCTTCATCCCGAACGCCGCGTTGACCCGGGTCGCGTACAGCGGGCCGAGCGTGTGCCCGAGCATCCCGCAGGCGAGGAACACGCTCACCGCCATGCCGCGCCCGTTGGAGAAGATCCTCCCGCCAAGCTGTCCAGCGACGGATGTCGCCGCCGGGTGGTACGCCCCCGTGCTCACTACCCCGATGACCTGCAACGCGATGAGCTGCCAGAAATGCTGCGCGAAACCGATCATCCCGATGCACAGCCCGCCGATCGCCAGCCCGAGCGGGGCGGCGAGGCGCGTGTCGTACCGGTCGCCCCACCACGCGAACACGGGCTGCAGCAGCCCGCCCGATATCGGCGAGGCGATGAAGATCATGCCCACCTGCCACTCCGAGAGCGCCAGGTCGTCGCGCAGCACGATGATCAGCGAGGTGAAGAACATCGGGAAGATGTCGATCAGCGCGTGCGACATCCCGATGACCCAATACCGCGTTCTGGCGCTGACCGGGGAACGCGATGCAGCAGCAACTCGCGGCTCAACGGAGCGAACCTCTGCTTGGACGTGCTCAGGTGGCGCAGGGGGAGCGGCGGATGTTGCGGTCTGGTCGTTCAAATTCTGGTTCGTTCCTCTGGGTGCCGCCCGGGCGGCGGCAGAGGCTAGCGTAGGCGGGTCGGCCCGGGAAAGCTCGCGCCGGGGTTATCCGACCATTAAAAGGTCGTCGTCCCGCCTCACCCAAGACGCCATCACCATCAGCACGCCGATGGTCAGCGACAGCGCGCTGGCGCCCGCGAGCGGCCAGGTCCACCCCATCGCCGAGATGCCGTAGTCGACGACCTTCGTCCGCGGGTGCTGGAGCTTGGGGGTGACGATCAGCATTGCCTGGTACTGCCAGAATCGCTCCTCGAGCAACTCCCGCAATTCGCCGACCGCCGCCGCCCCGTCCGCCGAACCCGCGAGCACGCCGTCCACCTCCGTCCACAACGCCTCGTCTCCCGATCGCTGCCCGTGCGCCTTGCGGACCTTGTCCAGTTCCGCGGCGATCCGTTCTGGCCCACCCTTGAGCGCCGAGCCGCGCTCGAAATCGAGCGAGAGGAACATCGCCTCGGCCAGATCCTGCAGTTCGCCGTAGTTCCGCTCGTACGTGCGCGACACCGGGTGCCCCGCTTCGTCCACCGAGAAAACGATGAACCGGTAGTTCCAGTCCTTTCGTCGCACCGAACCCCAGCTCTCCGGGTCGAACCCCTCGGGCAGCTGGCGCACCGCGATCAGCAGCTCCCGCTTCGCTCTCCCCTCGTCGATCAACTGCTGCAGGCGGGCTTTGTCCCCGACTTCTCCCGGCGGCGTGATCACCATCGGCACCACCCGCAGCCAGTCGCCGTAGCGCAGCAGACCGGGCAGGCGGTTGTCCTCTTCCTGCTGGAACTCGACCTCCTCCTCCAGCCCCTTCCACGAGATCCGGATCCGCGTCATCGGCGGGCCGTCCTGCTCGACATCGAGCGTCTCGATCGACACCGGGTCGCCCAGCACCTCGAACGATGTCCGCTCGATCGGCGGATCGAACAGCGGCATGGGCGGCGTGGCCCGGTCGTGCAGACGCTGGAACATCTTCGGCAGCGACACCCCCATCCCGACCAGCGCGAGCGTGGTGAGCACGAGCCCGATGTTCCGCGTTGTCCTCGGCGACATGCTGACCCCCGATCCCTCTAGTGCGCCCCGGCGTCTTCTTCGGTTGCGTGCTCGCCTTCCGCGGCCGCCTCGCCCTCGGCGTCACCCTCGTGCGCACCGGCGTCCTCGTGGTTGCCCTCCTGGGCGTGAGCGGCTTCGGCCGCGTTCAGCACGATCTGCTTGGTCCCGCCCGCGACGATCTCGCCGTGCTGCACACGGTCCACCACGCTCCGCGAGCCAAGGTCCACCAGCGACAGCCCGATGAACAGCGCCACGCAGAACATCGTCGCGCCGAGCACGACCGTGTTCATCTTGTCGTCGTAGATCAGGTGCATGAAGAACCCGGCGACGAGCACGAACTTGATCAACATCAGCGCGATCAGCAGCGGCCCGTAGATCTTGCCGTTGTCGAGCAGCTCGGGCAGAGCGATCTCGATGGCGGTCAGCACCGCCAGCACGGCGCCGACCTTGATGTAGATCATGTCGGCGTGGTGCACCATGCGGTTGAGGCCCGGATCGGCCTCGAGCGTGGCCGCCTCGGCGGCGGTCAGGGTGTCGTGTTCGCTGAAGGGCGAGCTCGGCAGCGTTTCGGTGCCGGAGGCCGCCGGGTCGGGGCTGGGGGTGCTCACGAGGATGCTCCTACGGGATCAGGTAGACGACGGTGAAGATCAGGATCCACACCACGTCGACGAAGTGCCAGTACAGGCCGACGATCTCCACGGCCTCGGACTTGGACTGCGGAATTCGGCCCTTGAACGACAGCACCATGAGGGTCAACAACATCAGGATGCCGAAGGTGACGTGAACACCGTGGAACCCGGTCAGCGTGAAGAAGGCCGAGGCGGACACGTTGGTCGTGTAGCCGAAGCCCTCCCGGACGAACTCGGTGAACTCGTAGACCTGGCCGCCGATGAAGATGGCGCCGAGGAAGGCGGTCGTGCCCAGCCACAGGCGCAGCCGGTGATGGTCGCCCCGGGCGATCGAGGTGACCGCCAGCACCATGGCGAGGGAGCTCATCAGCAGCACGAACGAGCTGGCCGACGTGAACGCGATGTCGAACACCTCGGAGATGCGTTCGGTGGAGCCGGTGACCCCGGGGGCCAGCGGCCGGTTCTTGTACAGCAGGTAGGTGGAGATCAGGCCGCCGAAGAGCATGCAGTCCGACCCGAGAAACACCCACATGCCCAGCTTCTCGTTGGAGATACCGGTGTTGGTGTCGTGCACGACGCCGTGGCCGTGATCGGACTCGGCGGCCGGCGATGCCGGAGCCGTGAGGGTGTCAGACATTGGCGGGCTCCTCGGTGGCGGACGTGGCCTCTGCCTCGTCGTTGGTCTCGCCGTCGGTGGCCTCATCGACGGAGGAGTCGACCGGTTCCGCCGGGGCGTCGTCGGACGGATCACCGTCGTGATGCTCGTCGTGTGGGGTGTCGACGTCGTCCGGCGGCTCCAGGGCCCAGCCGACCATGCCGGCGATCATCAGCGCCCCGCCCAACACGGCGAACCACAGGTTGAAGATGACG
>JAGQSZ010000221.1 GCA_020439285.1 Microthrixaceae bacterium | reverse complement strand
CTCAGTACTTCTTCCCCTTCATGCACTCGACGGAGGGTATCAAGGACGTCGAAGAAGGACGTGCCTTTGGAGAGATACCCGACGGCGCCGGCTTCGAGCGCGGCCCTGGTCTGTGAAGGATCGTCGTGCATCGAAAGGACGACCACCTTCACCTGAGGTGACGATTCCTTGATCAGCTTCGTGGCCTGCACCCCGTCCATCACGGGCATCGACAGATCCATCAACACCAGATCAGGACTGTGTTGAGCTACTAGTTCAACGGCTTCCTCACCGTTCGCTGCCTCGGCGACCACAGTCTCACCGGCGCTCTCTAGTCCGCGACGGATCCCGTCGCGCAGGATCTGGTGGTCATCAGCTAAGAGGACCTTCATCGTGAGACCTCCATCGGCGAGCAGGCGTACATGGTCACCCGATCGGCACTTCTGTCGAAATCCTTAGTTACCACGGGAGATCCTTCCTGCCCCTACGCGGATGCGGGTGCCTTCACCCGGTTTGCTCTCGATCTCCAGGTCGGCCCCGATCACGTCTGCCCGCTCACGCATTCCCACCAATCCGTATGCGGATTCGCGAACACCACGCCCCACCGCGAAACCACGCCCGTCGTCAGCGATGGACAGTTCGTAGTTCCCGCCCTCGATCGTCCAGATGACCGTGACGCTGTTGGCACCAGCGTGTTTGGAGATGTTGTTGAGCGACTCCTGGAGGATACGGAACAGTTCGTTCTCGACCGGGACCGGCAGACGGTCCCCGCCGTCGTTCACCTCGAAGGTCGTGGCGATCCCGGACCGCTGTTCGAATCCATCGAGGAGCCGCTGGCCCATGAGGGTGAACGAATCGTCCTCGGTGACACCCGATCGCAACTGGCGCAGCGTTTCACGCAACTCATCTAGGGCGGACTGCACGTCGCCGTAGAGACGCTGGAGTTCAACGACCGACTGCGAGTCCGGCATCGACAAGTTGAGCGGCATGTCCCCCTCGGGCGGTTGGGGAGTGGGCTCGCCGGTCAGCGCCGCCCGACCCTCGGCCGAGTCGAGCATGATGATTCGTTCCAACTCGAAACCGATGTAGGTGAGCCACTGACCGAGCCGATCGTGTAGATCTCTCGCCAGGCGGACCCGTTCCTCCTCGGCGCCAAGGGTGCGCAGGCGACCGAACCACCGGGCGTTGTCGATCGTCAACGCGAGCACCTCGGCCATGTCACTCATCAAGGTCAGATGGTGTTCATTGAACCGGTTCGGATCAGGGTGTTCGACCGCCAAGAGGCCCACGACCTTGGAGCGAGTCTCCAAGCGGGCATAGATACCGCTGCGCATCCCGGGTTGCACCGGAGCGTTCTGGGCATCGCTGTCCTCATCGTGGTCGATCAGCATCGGCCGCGGAATCGACAACGTCTCTTTGAACATCGGAGGAA
This sequence comes from Microthrixaceae bacterium, assembly GCA_020439285.1. Classification (GTDB taxonomy): domain Bacteria; phylum Actinomycetota; class Acidimicrobiia; order Acidimicrobiales; family Microtrichaceae; genus JAGQSZ01. Next base: position 2,957 of record JAGQSZ010000221.1, on the reverse strand, counting down.
GCTGACTTGTTCGATAAGCCGGGTTGAGCACGCACCCGTCAGCCAGACGAGGCACCCATTCCTCGGCACTTTCGTCGTAGGCGACGAGCGCGATGACTCTGGCTCCGAAACTGTCTGATATCTGCCGACGGCACGCCTCGAGCGCTTCGCGCAGAGTGAGCGAACTGGGAAGTGAACGGGCAACCGTGTTCACCAACGCCAACAACTCATTGGCTGCACTGAGCGAGTCGATCTCGCCGGCGAGTGACCCGCGACCCTTCTCGGCGTCGACCAATCGGTCCCGTACGAAAGCGCACATCAATACAACGGCGAGGCTCATGAAGGTGAGCGCAACATCGCGTTGACTGTCTGCCTGTTCGGCAAAGGTGTTCTCGCTCAGTCCCACAGTCAGGAGCAACGAGGCAATTGCGGTAGCCAGGGCCCACATTCCGGGCATGTAACCCCAGCCGAACGCGATCACTCCGATGGACACGAACAGTGCGAAGGTGAACGGGCTTTCGAGCCCGCCGGTGATTCCGGTTGCGATTCCGAACAGGGCGACGTCGACTAGCGCTGATACCCGGTGGCGGGGATCGGATGACGCGAGCCTGACGGGTAGGACGGTCCTCCAAGTGGTGAGGAACAACGAGATCGCGACTGCCACCACCGACAGGTACGAACCGTTGAACGCCTTGGGCGCAGAGAACGCGATTCCGAACCCGACCGCACCCCAACGTCCGACCGTGATCGCGGGCGCGACACCGGCTCTCGCCCACGCGGGCAGGTCCAGGTCGCGGGTCGAGTCGTCGAAGCTTCCGACCCGCATGGCGCGCAAAGCGGCGAGCGTGTCGTTCACGGATCGCTCTTCTGGTTCGTCAGTTCGCCTACGCGGTTGGGAAGTGGTCATTTGTCCGGTCGACAACCCTAGTTTTCGCGAGCCTGCGATATCGGTGATTCAACTGAACTCGTGGCGGTTAGCATCCCAGAGTCATGGGGCAACACGATGATCAACAAGATGATTATGAGGTGACGATCCCCGAAGGGGCTCGCCGACCGGACCGTCGCCGCATTGTCGATTCCTCCGGTGTGCAGATCTCGGTGGCTGAATGGGGTGACGAGGACGCGCCCCCGTTGTTGATGGCACACGGCGGATTCGACTTCGCGGAAACGCTCAACCGGTTCGCTCCGATGCTCGCCGCCGGCGGGTACCGGGTGATCTCGTGGGACCAGCGGGGACACGGCGATTCGTCGTGGGCTCATCTCTACAGCTGGGACGCGGATGTCCGCGACGCAGCGGCCGTGCTCGCAACCGTTCCCGGCGGACCGATTCCCTTCGTCGGTCACTCCAAGGGTGGTTCGTTGGTCATGTCGCTGTCGGAAGTCGCACCTCATCGTGTTTCTGCACTCGTCAACCTCGATGGCCTTCCGTCTGGCAACAACCGGCCCGACGTTTCCGAACACGAACGCACCCGCATGCAACGTGACGAGACGAGCGCATGGTTGGAACACCGGCGCAAGCTCTCTGACAAGCAGCGGTTCCCCGGGACGATCCCCGAATTAGCCGTGCGCCGAGGCCGGATGAACACACGGATGCCCACCGAATGGCTCGAGTATCTGGTGACCGTCGGCGCTCGTCACGACCCTGACGGTTGGCGTTGGAAACTGGATCCCACCATGCGTTTCGGTGGATTCGGACCATGGCGACCTGAATGGTCGATGCTGCGACTGCCGGGACTCGGGGTTCCGATGCTCGGCGTGCTCGGCAACGAGCCCGAGGTGATGGGTTGGGGGACAAAGGAAGCTGATGTGGTCCCGTACCTTCCCCGTGGTGCTCGACTCGTCGGGCTCGACGGTGTCGGCCACTTCGTTCACATCGAGCAACCACGGCTGATCGCTGACATGATCCTGGAGTTCCTTCCATGACCGCCGCTGACAACGCTGCTTACACTGGAACCGCCGAAACGATCACATGGCTCCGCCACAACCGGATCGACCTCGCGCTACACGAACTCCGCGCCGCGACCGATCCGAACCAACGTCCGCTGTTGTTGTTGCACGGCCTCGGCGAGGAGTCCGCTCGCATCGGCACCTTGGACGTCGAATGGTCGGGTCCCATCTACGGCCTCGACTTCACCGGACACGGTCGCTCGACGATCCCAGTCGGAGGCGGGTACACCTCCGAGGTACTCGTCGGTGACGTCGACGCGGCGCTCGCGCACTTGGGTCCGGTGACGATCCTCGGCCGGGGTCTCGGCGCCTATGTCGCGCTGATGGCCATCGCCGCTAGGCCCGACCTGGTCCTTGGAACGGTCCTGGCGGACGGACCCGGGATAGCGGGTGGGGGCGTCCAACCCGGAACTCCGACACTGGTGTTCCCGGCGCCGCTGTTCGCCAACACCGACGACAGCCCACACGTGCCTGATCCGTTCGCGCTTGTCGAACTGGCCAGAGATGTCCGACCGCCCGACTACGCACAGAGCCTTCTGTTGTTGGCTTCGGACGTGAGCCCGCTAAACCGGCTGGTCTATGTGAGCGCGGTCGCCAGACCCGAATGGCTAGACGCGATCGTGAGCCAACCCGGTGTGCAGTTGGGGACCATCGAGGACGCGCTCGGCTACTTCGCGGGCGTCTGACCCGACAATCCCCGTTGGATCAGTCGTCGATATCGGAGTCCGAGTCGTCAGCATCGGCGCTCTCGGCGTCGTCACCACGACCGCTCTCGCCATCGAGACCCACGATGATCTCCTCGACGTGATAGCGGGTTGCGTCCAAACGGTCCCGACAGATCGAAACCAACAACGCTGCCCGTTCGACCCGTTCGGCCATCACGTCCACATCGACGTCGTCGGCTTCGAGTTCGGCGACGATGCGGTTGAGTTCCTCCATCGCCGCAGCGAAACCGATTTCGTTGTCAGGGTCAGCCGAGTCCGACTTCTTCTTTGCTGCTGGGCTCATTCGTTGATTCCCTGTTCTTCATT
>JAGQSZ010000220.1 GCA_020439285.1 Microthrixaceae bacterium | reverse complement strand
ACGGGTTTCCCAAGAAGGTCAAACCACTTGTCCGGTTGGGTGAACGTGAAACTGCCGCCTACTGCATCATGTTGGGAATCGACTATGTCGTCGACGAATGTCCGATGGCCGTGGGCAACCGACATATCGGCTACAAGGAAGCTCTCAACGAGATCGAATTGCGTTCGCCTGGAAGCAAGGGCGAGTTCTACAACGGTTTCCTCAAGCGAATCGCACCCCTGCTCGAAGAAACCCTTGATTCCCCAGAAGAACTTTCACAAGTGGTTCTTCAACCGTGTGAGCGGTGCGGTTCACCGAGCGAGTCCGAGTTGTGCGCATTCTGTCGACTCGTCGACCGTGCGACATCTGGCTCACAGAGCAAAGACAACAATGAGAACGGCAGAACCAAGGGTGACGGGTCTACTGCAGAATCGAAAGGACCATTGATCCCATGAACGAACTGTTGGCCGAGGGTGACCTCGTGCAGTTTCTCGACAACAAGGGACGCCGGTATCAGACCACCTTGCGAATCGGAGCCGAGTTCCATTCGCATTCCGGCTACTTGGCTCATGATGAGGTGATCGGAAGACCTGAGGGCAGCCGGTTCCAGACCACTCGCGGTCAGCGATTGGTCGTTCTCCGCCCGACCTTGTCTGACTACATCTTGAAGATGCCTCGTGGGGCACAGGTGATCTATCCGAAGGACATCGGACCGATCCTGATGCTCGCGGATCTCGCTCCGGGTATGCGAGTGCTTGAGTCTGGGGTCGGCTCAGGTGCGCTGTCCATAGCCATGCTGCGGGCTGGCGCTGACATCGTCGGTTACGAGTTGCGCGAGGACTTCGCTGGCCGTGCTCGAAACAACGTCGAGCAGTTCTTGGGTGCTGAACCGATGGATCGTTACAACATCGAGATCAGGGACTGTTACGAGGGGATCGACGAGAGGGGACTCGATCGAGTTGTTCTGGACCTGCCTGAACCCTGGCAGATCGTCAAACACGCGGAGTCTGCTCTGCGCAGCGGCGGCATTCTGGTGGCGTACACGCCGAGTGTCACCCAGATGGCGTTGCTTCGCGAGACTCTCGCGACCTCAAAGTTCTTTGCAGCTGAAACAATCGAGGTACTCAACCGCGGTTGGTACGTCGAAGGTCAGGCGCTCAGGCCTGATCACCGTATGGTCGCTCACACGGGGTTCCTCACACACGCCCGATTGTCGGGCTCGTGAATCTGCCCCACGTTCTCTAGCGAGTCGTCAGTGCTTGGCCGAATGCGTCGCAGCCTAGGGGAATTGATATGAACGGGTTGGACCTCGTCGTTGTCGTGGCAGCCCTCATTGCGGCGGTCGGCGGGTGGTCCCTCGGATTCCTACGTCGACTAGGCGGCTGGCTCGGCATGGCCCTGGGCTTTGCTCTCGGCGTGTCGCTCCTGCCATGGCTGACCGAGGCAGTCGATCTCCACAACGACCGAGCGATCTTCGTGTTGAACGCTGCATTCCTGATTCTTTTGGCCACGGCGGGTCAGGCGATCGGCGATGCGATCGGCTCTCGTGTTCGTTCTGGGGTGGACAGCTCGGGTGGCCGCTATCTGGATTCTCTCGGCGGAGCGCTGCTGGGAGTAGTTGGGGTCGCTGCAATCACCTGGTTGCTGTTCCCTCTGATGGCAGGGGCGCAGGGATGGCCAGCCGAGGCAGCACGCAATTCCCGTCTTACGAAGGGTCTTTCGGAATTGCTGCCGGATCCGCCCTCACAGATCGGGTCCCTTGAGCGTGCGCTTGCTGGCGGAAACTTCCCCAAGCTGTTCGAACGGTTCGACCCTGCCCCGGAACTGGACCCACCGCCCCAAGTGGAGTTGCCGGACTCGCTCTACAGCGAAGCAACCCAGAGCGTTGTCCGAGTCGAATCACCTGCATGTGGAAAGATCCAAATGGGTTCGGGGTTCTATGTCTCCGAGGGGCTGGTGGTGACCAATGCTCACGTTGTGGCAGGTGCCAGAGCAACAACTGTGACTTCTGTGGGAGGCAAGGAACTGCCTGCAAGCGTGGTCCACTTCGATCCTGCGATTGATCTCGCGTTGTTGGCAGTCGATTCGGATGCTCCGGTCCTTCCTTTGGCCGCACCCACGGTCAACGACCAAGGACTTGTAATGGGCTTTCCAGGCGGTGGGCCATTCGACCCTTCGGCCTTTGCCGTCGCCAAGGCCATCCGGGCATCGGGCTTCGACATCTATGACCGGGCACGAGTCGAACGTGATCTTTTGATCCTCGCGAGCGATCTCGCCCCCGGGGATTCTGGGAGCGCGGTACTCAGATCCGATGGCGCGGTCATCGGAGTGGCAGTAGCAATCGCACCGGACAAGAACAATGTGGCATACGCGCTCAGCTCAGCTGAGTTGCGCCGAGTTCTTGATCAAGCAGACTCAACTCCGGCTAGCACCGGTCCCTGTCGCTGAGGCGCCTGCAACGGTGAACGCCGGCACCACCATCGTTGGCTTGGTTACTCAGCCTCTATGAAGATGCACTCGCCGGGGCATTCCTCAGCAGACTCGATTACACCATCGAGTTCCTTGTCTGGAATGTCGGCCATCCCAGCAGCGCCGCCGGGGTCATTGAAGACCTTGTCGCCCTCTTTGACGTAGGCGAGCCCGTCGTCAAGAAGAGTGAACACCGCAGGAGCGATCTCTTCGCAGAGCCCATCACCTGTGCACAGATCCTGATCAATCCAGACCTTGAGTCCCATTTACCTACCTGCTGTCGAAAGTTGGGGGGTGCTGTGATTCTAGCTAGCTGAGCGCCGTGCCCAACTAGCCGGCGGAACGAAGGGGACATCTGCGCTCTCAGGTGTGGGAATCATCGAACGAATATCCGCCGGGAATTCGCGAGAATCACGAACTTCTACTCCGTTGTCACCATCTGCCGACCTGTTAGGGGTAGACAATCCATATACGGTCGAGAGATCAGCAGATCTCGTTCGAACAGGAGCCTCGTTTCCCTGAGGGGGTATCGCAATGGCTGACGAATCCACACACGAAGCAACCATCGGAAGACTCGAGATCGAGAACGTCGGACTGCGCGCCCAAGTCGATGAGCTCTCCGAGGAGATCTCGACTCTGATGAAACGACTTCATGACGCACCGAAGCGGGTACGCACCCTTGAAGAGCGCTTGTTGGAAACCAAAGGGCAGCTGTCCCAAGCGGTCAGCCAGAACGAGAAGCTCTCGTACACACTCCGTGAGGCGCGGGACCACATAGCAGCGTTGCGTGACGAGGTCGACAAGCTGACGCAACCACCAGCGGCGTACGCAACTCTGCTCAAGTCGAACGACGACGGCACCGTCGATGTCCAAGCGGCGGGACGCAAGATGCGCGTCGAGGTCTCTCCTTCGATTCAACCAGAAGAGCTGCGTTCCGGGGCTGAAGTTGTCCTCAACGAGGCCTACAACGTCGTCATGGTCCGGGAGCCTGAGTCCTCGGGAGAGACCGTGACATTGCGCGAGCTCTTCGATGACGGCAAGCGTGCCCTGGTGGTGGGACGAGCCGATGAGGAACGGGTCGCACATTTGGCCGACAGCCTCGAAGGTGTGGCGTTACGCGCCGGCGACGTGCTCATGATGGACTCCCGTTCAGGGATCCTCACCGAGCGCTTGCGGCGTCCCGAGGTAGATGAGCTCGTCCTGGAGGAAGTACCCGATATTTCCTATTCGGACATCGGCGGTCTCGATGAGCAGATCGAGATGATCACCGATGCCGTCGAGTTGCCCTATCTCCACCACGACCTCTTCGGTGACTACGACCTTCCAGCTCCCAAGGGCATCCTTCTCTACGGGCCACCTGGGTGCGGAAAGACGCTCATCGCCAAGGCAGTTGCCAACAGTCTCGCGAACAAGATCGAGGAGACTACCGGTGTTGCGTCCAAGAGCTACTTCTTGAACATCAAGGGGCCCGAGCTTCTGAACAAGTATGTCGGCGAGACTGAACGGCACATCCGGCTGGTGTTCCAACGGGCACGGGAAAAGGCGGCGGATGGAACGCCGGTGATCGTGTTTTTCGACGAGATGGAGTCATTGTTCCGCACCCGCGGCACCGGGATCTCCTCGGACATGGAAGCAACCATCGTGCCGCAACTTCTCGCCGAGATCGACGGCGTCGAAGCGCTCAAGAACGTGATCGTCATCGGAGCTTCCAACCGTGAAGATCTGATTGATCCAGCGATTCTTCGTCCGGGGCGCCTCGACGTGAAGATCAAAATCAACCGCCCCGACGAGCGCGCGGCGGAACAGATCTTTGGACGCTACCTAACCGGAGATCTTCCACTGGATGTCGAGGAGGTTGACTCTCTTGGTGGGGGAGATCCTGCGAAGGCCGCTCGTGTGATGATCGAACAGAGCGTCGCTGAGATG
>JAGQSZ010000219.1 GCA_020439285.1 Microthrixaceae bacterium | reverse complement strand
CGTCGACGAGCGTGTCGTCCAACTGCACAATAACCTGCTTACGAGCCATGACCATATGGTATATCCAATGGTTGCAATTGGGCTCCGTCAACGGGGAGTGCGGCCTCGTGCAGCGGACGCGTTGGGTGTGCGTGATAGCCGCGTGGCTCTGCGGTAGACGTCGAAACAGATTGATATATCGATGCCGCCAGGTCCGGGATCGGTGTCGCCAAATGGTCGTGGAGACATCCGGCAAATGGGAGCGCAGTGATCCGACAAATGGTAGTGTAGTAATCCGACAAATGGTAGCGTAGAGATCATGAGTTCCTTTGCTCCTCTTTCAGACAGCTATGTGCGGCGCGTGATCGATGACGAACTTGACGAGCTCATCGCTGGTCTCGCTGCTATCGCTGTCGAGGGCCCGAAGGGAGTTGGTAAGACTGCGAGCGCAGCCCGTCGAGCGCTCACCATCTATGAGCTTGACGACCCGGCCACACTCGCTGTCATCGAAGCTGACTCGACGCGGCTGGCTGTTGGAGATGCGCCGATCCTTGTGGATGAATGGCAACGGTACCCATCGTCATGGGATGTCGTCCGCAGGGCAGTGGACCAGGGTAACCGGCCCGGTCGGTTCCTCCTCACCGGCTCAGCGACGCCGCAAGCGCAGTCGGTGCACTCAGGCGCTGGCCGGATCGTAAAGCTGCGAATGCGACCTCAAACCTTGGGTGAACGTGGAATCGAGACAGCGTCTGTATCGGTGGCCGAACTCCTCACCGGCGCCGTGCCAGCACTCACCGGCACGACTGATGTTCGCCTTGACGGTTATGTGACGGAGATCCTCGCTGGTGGGTTTCCCGGTATGCGAAGCACGAGCGCGAGGGTGCAGCGGGCATCGCTGGATGGGTACCTAGACCGAATTCTTGACGTTGACTTGCCCGAGATCGGAGTCGAGATACGCCGTCCCGCAACGATGCGTCGTTGGCTCGCAGCGTACGCCGCAGCAACAGCGACCGCAGCGTCGTACGAGAAGATCCGTGATGCAGCGACCGCTGGCGATGGTGACAAGCCTGCGAAGACAACGACCATCCCATATAGGGAGGCGCTTGAACGCATTTGGATTCTTGAACCACTTGACGCGTGGGTGCCGTCGAAGAATCACCTGATGCGACTGACCGCTGCGCCGAAACATCACCTGGTCGATCCGGCGCTCGCCGCGCGGCTGGTCGGCGCGTCGCCCCGATCGCTGCTCGCCGGCAAGGGCCCAACGACCATCCCACGTGACGGCCCGTTCCTTGGAGCACTGTTCGAGTCGCTGGTGGCACTCAGCCTGCGCGTGTTCGCCCAGGCCTCGGAGTCCCGCGTGTTCCACTTCCGCACCAGAGGCGGAGAGCGAGAGGTGGACTTCATTGTCGAACGCGATGACGGTGCAGTGCTCGCGATCGAGGTGAAGCTCTCCGAGACCGTCCACGACAGCGATGTCGGGCATTTGAAGTGGCTCAGAGATGAGCTCGGAGACCAGTTCATCGATGCACTGGTGGTCACTACCGGACGCCACGCGTACCGGCGACCTGACGGAATCGGCGTCGTCCCGCTTGCGCTTCTCGGCCCCTGACGATGCTGACGACACAAAGATCGTCCGGCTCCGAAACATTGCCGGTGGAGTTGCCATTTCGGACCTCATCGATGTGGCGTCCGTCGCGGTCTTCCGCGAACGCTGAATCGCAGGCCGCATCAGTTTTCAACGGTTAGGCGGCTCTGTGCGTCAGTCCTAGTGTGCATGGAGATTGGAGCGCCACGATTGAACCGAGACAAGTTGACTTGAGCGATAGTGACGCAAGCGTGCTCGGTGGTCTCGATGAGATCTATCGCCGCGACTATCGAAGTCTCGTGGGTCTGGCGGTGCTCCTCGTTGACGACAGAGAGATTGCCCAGGAAGTAGTTCAGGACGCCTTTCTGGCGCTTCACCGCGCAATGATCTCGGGAAAGAGTCCCGTGTTGAACCCCGAAGGTTTCCTACGTCGCTGCGTCGTCAATGGTGGTCGAGACGTTCAGAGGCGACGCGCTGTCAGACGGCGGACGATGGTTGAGCCACAGGCACCGACGGGATTCAGCTTCGCTGAACTCGATGACGTGCTCGCTCGACTGCCATACAAGCAACGAGCAGCCGTGGTCCTCCGTTACGTGGAGGATCTGCCCGAAGCCGAAATCGCGGCAGCACTCGATGTGCGGCCGAGCACGGTGAGAACGCTGGTGCGTCGAGGTCTTGCCCAATTGAAGTCACAGGTCGGCGAATGACCGGGCCACTTGGTGGCATCAGAACGGATCGCAATGAGAACGAAGAGAAGAGGTCGAACAGTGAGCAATTCAACGGATGATTCCCACGACATTGGGGCGATTGGCGGAACGAGGGGTGATGCAGGGATTCCGGACGGATACCGCGAGCATCTGATCAACCGGAGGAACGCTGCCGCGTCCGATACGGACCTTCCACTGCTCGCGGACTTGCTCCAAGGGTCGGCCGACAATTCCCACGGCGCCCTGGCCTCCTACGCTGACGCTGAGCGGAAGCGCCCGAAAGTGGCTCTGCTGGCCGTTGCCGCCGCAGTGACACTCGTGGCTGTTGGCCTGGTTGCAGCGCTCGGGGCCCGAGGTGTGGACAGCAAGGTTCAGGCGGCTGGCACGGGCGCTACCTCTGGTGATCCGGGGCCAGTCGTGCCGGACGAGCCAACACCGGCAACGGCAGTGCCCTCTGACCCGCTAGCCGGTCTCCCGCTGCTGTTCCCGCCAGGACCGGCAGATCAGGTGCAGGCGCGACTAGGGCCGGACCCCGAGATTCAGGATCCTGATGTCATTGCAGGATCGTTCGAAACTTTCGTAGCGGGCGAGGTCGGGGAGGCCGCGAAGGTGATCACGGTGGCCTCTGGCCCCAGGTCCGGGACGTACAGGGATTTCGGTTTGGGCATTCCCCCCGACATGACCGACTGGCTCTACAGCCCGGAGTTACAGGGCGTTGAGCCGCTCCGGGAGAATCTCAAGAAACGGGCTGATGAATCCAGCGTCGACGATTGGGTCAGCTTCGATGTCGAGGACCTGGGCGATCAATACGGATTCAACGCAATGAAGGTGGCTAGCAAGAAGGTCGCTGGCAATCAACTATTCATTCTTGTGCGTTCAAAATCGTCGGTGGCGATCTTGGTCGGAAACGTCGAGGAAGACGTTCTGCGTCAAGTCCTCGCGAGTTTGGTGATTCAAGGCGATCACCTTCGGGTGAGTGCCGTTCCACCAGGATTCTCCAGTCTGGGTCTACAAAGGGACGGAGCGGTCGTCTCGCCCACCTATTCAGTGCTTGGCCCGTCGCTGGATTCGTCGGCGTTGAGCGGAATTCCGACGTCTGTATATGTCACCCCCAACCAACTTGCTGGCCTACGGATCGCACTCCACACGATCCCGCCGAGTGGTCAGGGTGCCCCGGTAATTCTGCGAAAGAGTCCGGCCCTTGTCCTGGGAAATCCGGAATCGTACATAGTGATGGGCTTCCGCGGAGATGCATGGGTCACCGCTGGTGAGTTCACAATCCGTGCGAGGGACGAGAATTCGGAAGTGGATGCCAACAGCAAACTGTTGGAACTCTGGGGCGGTTTGGGTGAGGTCGACAGAACAACATTCGATGCGGCCCTTGGTCGAGGATCTGGCTCCAACAACGCATTCGACGGAGGACGGACCGCCAAAACCACCACGATCGTGGGAGGGTGAGAGTCGAGATCTGCCACGGCTCGTGCAACTGGCTCGCTTGGCGCTAACCCAATCAGATTTGTCGTGCGCTGCCACCAACCGACGGTGTGCTGCCAATCCCGAACTCCGTATCACTTGCCGCGAACAATTGTTGAAATTGTCTTGTCTTCACTGTGTGAATTGGAGTGTCCAGGCCGTGAAACAGTGGTGGCCGCACTATGAGCGTGATGTTGATCTCAACGGGCTCCTAACGACCTGTGTAACAAAACCAGACGTTCGCGGAGTGTCTCGTTGGTCGGGCCTTACTAGGACACGTCGGCCCTGGGCCACGCCAACATCGTGCCTTGGGAGACCGTCCGGTCGGTGTTGGTGCGTTGAATCAGCCCATGGTTGCCACTCGAGGAGCACGTGTTGGCACAGCCCCCATCGGCATGTGACTGGTAGTTCACCAACGCTCGACGTGGATAGGTGACTTCGCCGGAGGGTCCGACCACCTGAGCGTTGGACCATCGAATCTCGGTCGATGGGTCATCGCAGCGGGCGAATACCTCGGACCACACCGAGACACCCATGATCCGTTCCGCCGGTACATACAGGTCGCGCATGACTGTGGTGTCGCCGCTGTCTCTGTCCTCGACTGTCGCCCGCCAAGCCCTAAAGCCATCTGGCGCATCTGCCGAATCCGCCCGACATATGGCGAGTCGGTATGGCCGGCCCGGTCGCCAGTCGAAGTCCCG
>JAGQSZ010000218.1 GCA_020439285.1 Microthrixaceae bacterium | reverse complement strand
ATGATGAGATCGGACTGGACCTGAGTGATCATCCGTTCCAACCGTTCTACGTTGCTGACATGACAGGTGCGGCAGCGACGGAACTAATTGACAATCACGTGGTGGTCACCAAATGGGACCCCGCCACTGGTGAAACCAGCGTCATTGTTGAGTGACCCCTGCCAGCGCCTGTTGGTCACACGGAGTGAGGTGCTTGGTGCAGCGCTGGTTCTGTTTTTCGCTCAGTCAACAGGAGCGAGCGACGCGAATGCCCTGGCTCTGTCGAGTGCTGCCGTGCGCTCGTCTGCGCGAGCTGATCCGACCAGTGTGTAGTCAGCTGAGAACTCATCTTTGATCTTGCCTGATTCATCAACAAGCCAGGGGAGAGCGAGCCGCCGTGGAACCCGAACCGAGTCGGGCCTCTCGAACGTTCCGAACACTCTGTCCCAGAGAGCGATGCTCACACCATGGTTCGACTTCGGGTGGCCGAAGTGATGATGGAAGTGGTGCTTGCGCACGAAGGTCTCATAACGATTCCGGGGGCCGCGCAGATGGGCTGCCATGTGTTGGTACTCGTAGAAGAAGTAACCGAAGGCCCATCCGATAGCGAGAGTCACGCCAAATGCGGGCCCCGCAATTACCCAGCCAAGCGGTGCCCAGGCCACCGCTCCGACTAGCAGCATCCCCGCCCATGACATCAGGTGGGTCACATCGAAGGACCAACCCGAATGGACATGGTGCTCTAGGTGCTCACGGCTCATGATGCCTTTGCCGTCGAGTTCGTGCATGGCAAAGCGATGGAGAACGTACTCAGCGAAGGTCCAAAGAACCCAGCCCGCAATGAATGCTGTTACGACGATGATGGCTGTCATCGACTGACCCCCGATCGGCTGCTTGCCAGCCAAATATTAGACCGTCAGAGATCTTCGGCGTCAGTCAACCCGATGGGTGTCGGAGTCAGCGAGGCTGTCGACCGCGGCTTGCAATTGTGCTGCTGCACTATTGGCGATCTCTGCGAACTCGGGGTCTGGTACGAGTTCTCGTGGGTCGACCACCTGCACACGGGTGCCACCGCCTTGAGCAGGGGAGAGCGAGACGTTGCAAGGGAGCATGAGCGCAACTGAAGGATCCAATTCCAATGCTTGGTGGGCGAACCCCGGATTGCAGGCGCCCAAGACCTTGAGCGCATCGCGCTTCACCCCAAGTTTTGACTCGAGCGTTGCAGCGAAGTCGATCTCGGTGATGATCCCAAAACCCTGTTCGGCGAGTGCTGCTCGAACGGCTTGTTCTGCATTTTTCATGGACATTTCGACGGTGGTCTCGATCGAACGCATTTGTCTGCCTTTGAACGGTTGGAGAGGTCACTCGTAGCGACCCCTGTCAGTGTTCTATATATACCCCCTAGGGTATAGAACTATTCCCGTTCGCCTGTGACAGAGTCAGAATTTGATTGCAGCGAGTAGTACTGCGGCGAAGGATGTGAGCGCGCCGATGTTGAGCCACATCATCTTGTTGATCTCGGAACTCACCGACGCTCCCAGTCGCAACTCCATCTGATTGAGTCGTTTGTCTACTCGGAGTTCAAGGTTGCTCAGTTCGGCGCGGAGGAACTCTTTGGTGACGGGTTCTTCTACGTCTCGTGCTGGGAAGAACGACAGCATTTCTTGTACTGCATCCTCTTCGACGACTGCGCTGAAACCTTGGTACAGCGCTGATCGGCTTCGTTCTGACAATGCCACTCTATTACCTCCGGGTTGTGCGTGGATCGGCGGACGGTGAACGACCCGCAACGGAGACGCTCGCGTGACCCAAGTGCGTTGCCAACGGGTCGCGATCCCCGTCTGTGCATGTTGGCCGATCGGGCCGCGGATTCATTGGGCAGTTGTGTGCCACCGATTGGTCTGCGAGGGTGTAACGGAGCGCTCGGACGAGTGCTCCCGGACGAGGGTGCCGTACCCGGTGTGCGACAAGACGGCCTACAGGAGGTCATCATGTCTTGGCTGGTACTCATCGTCTCGGGGATTCTCGAGTCCGTTTGGGCAACCGCTCTGGGTAAGTCTGAAGGATTCAGCAGACCCGGTCCCTCGATCGTTTTCGTTTTGGCGCTGCTCGCCAGCATGGGTGGCCTCGCGTACGCGATGCGTGAACTGCCAGTAGGTACCTCATATGGGGTGTGGGTCGGGATAGGAGCAGTCCTGACCGTCAGCTACGCCATGGCAACAGGGACCGAACCGGTCTCGATTCCCAAGATCGTGTTCCTGTCCATGATCATCGGGGGTGTCATTGGGCTGAAAGCTCTTGGCTGAGCGTGATTTCGGTGCTCTTTGTTTGTCACTCGGCATCGAGCCTCCCCGAGTGGTGACTGCAGATATGGGCAGGTTCTGTTGGCATGACTCGAATGTCGGGTTCGCTGTCAGCTGTGGAGAAGGAACGTCGGGGCCAATTGTTTTCATCCCCTTGAAGTGGCCCCACGTGAGTCAATTGTCATCACAAGACTTGAGAGGGCTAGCTCTTACCTCCGGTTTGGGGCGCTACCACCCGTGATTGGACAACACCAACGCATCAAGGTCGCGGCGGAGAACACTGGTCCAGAGTCCGCACCCAGAGTCCCAGTAGATCATCGTGAACCCATAAGGCCGCTGCGGACAAGTATGTCGGTAGTGAGCGTCCGAGATCCCGTAGCCAGATTGGCCGAGGCCACCGATGCCCAGGTGATGAAAGCGGCCCGTGTCGATCCGACTGTGTTCGGAGATCTCGCCCGGACTCGGTTCCCATTCGATATACATCTAGTCAAGGTGTTCCAGACTTGTAACCTTGATATGCTGTAGTCGGAGGTACAGCAGATGTCTGCCGTCGAAGTCCTGTACAACCAAGCTGGTGAGGACACCCGTCGCCTAGTCGACGAGATTCTCCGCGCCGATGCTGACGACCAGTCCTGGATAGAACAGTTGGGGCCAGCTCTCACAGGCACCGCTGTCGCTCGGATGCTCGGTGTTTCACCACAAGCGGTGTCATCCAATAGAGGCCTGCTTCGGCTCAGGATGCGTTCGGGTCGTGTTGGCTATCCAGTCTTCCAGTTCCGGAATCGTCACCAGATCGAGGGGCTTGGTGGTGTTGTTCGAGAGCTTGGGTCGGTAGTCGCGAGTCCGTGGACGACAGCGTCCTGGCTAACTTCGCCAAACGCAGAACTCGGTGGTGATACTCCGGTCGATGCGCTGCGTGAAGGCAACAGGACTGAGCTGGTGATGGCCTCGGCCCGACGTTTCGCTCAGGCGCTGTCCCACTGACTGTAAATCAGTGCTCCAGCCTCCACCCGAAGCGCCAGCGAGTCTGTCCAACCTGTTGTCGATCCCCATGGGTTCGACAACTCTGTATCGGGTGTGGCGCGCTGAAGGCCAGACCCAACGAGACGCGCCTTGGTGGTTTTCCTCAGTGCTGGGAGAGGCTGGCGGCAGATTCGATCTCGTCGAACCACTAGGCACGATGTACACCGCCACAAGCCGAGTCGCAGCGCTACTCGAAGCACTCCAATCCACACTCCTGAGTCTTCCGTTCGAGGAACTGCAGGTGCGTCGCTTAGCGATCATCGCGGTACCGTCGGCCGTTCCGCCTGCGGCTGATTTGTGTGATGGGACCGTGGCGGGCGTGGGCATTACTGCCGCGATCTGGGCAGGACCCAACCGGTCCCTGACTCAGAGTTGGGCGGCGGCAATCCGCCGCGACGGCTGGTGGTCACTGCACGCCGGGATCCAACACGATCCATCCGGTCAACTTCGAGCAGTAGCTGTATTCGGTTCTGCAGGTTCTGCCGCCCCATCGCTTGGTGGCGAATGGGAGTACCTATCCGAGACGATTCATGATGATCTAGGCGTCTTAGACGAACTAGCCGAGTTCGGCGTGCATGTTCGTCAAAGCGGTGAGTTGCCGATCCTTGATGACGCCCCGGAGTCGATCCTCTGACCAGTCGGACCGCATTTAGTTATCAACCAACCTGAGTCACGAGCTGGCCCAGCGCGTGGGAACATGGCCATGTGACTGAGCCCACATCACCCCGCTACACCCACGGCCACCACGACACCGTGCTGCGGTCGCACCGTTGGCGCAATGCTGCCAACTCGGCGGCATATCTGTTGCCATATCTGGCTCCGGGTCAGGATCTGTTGGACGTCGGTAGTGGCCCAGGGACAATCACAGCTGACTTAGTTCAGATTGTTGCGCCGGGAAGAGTCACAGCACTCGAAGCCTCTGAAGCGGCTCTTGCCCTGACTATGGATGAGCTCGGTGAACGTTGGCTGAGCGCCGATGGAGCGGTCGGTGATGTGCATTCAATGGACTTCCCTGACAACAGCTTCGACGTGGTACACGCACACCAAGTGCTTCAACACGTGGCCGATCCCGTGGGAGCGCTTCGAGAGATGCGCCGGGTGTGTCGTCCCGGTGGGATCGTCGCGGTCCGTGACAGCGACTACTCGGCGTTCAACTGGTATCCGGAGATCCCCGAACTAGACGAGTGGATG
>JAGQSZ010000217.1 GCA_020439285.1 Microthrixaceae bacterium | reverse complement strand
CGACCGCGACCTCACCGGTCGATTCGGAGACGACGCCTACGCCGCCGAAGAACTCGTCGCCGAACTCGGCGCGGCCATGTGGTGCGCACAGACCGGACTCACCACCATCACCCGAGCCGACCACGCCGCCTACCTCGCCGGATGGCTCCGCATCCTGCGCAGCGACGCCCGCGCCCTCGTCACCGTCGCCAGCCGAGCCCAAGCCGCCGTCGACTGGCTCAACACCCACACCGAACACACCACCACCGAAACCACCGAAGAGGTCGCCGCATGAACCGCCCGCCCTACCGCCGCAGCGACGAGATCGCCGCCTACACCTACAAAGCCGACATCTACTGCCCGGCCTGCCTCATCGAAACCATGATCGCCGACGGCATCGCCGCCCCCGCCGCCCGCAACATGCCCACCGACGACGTCCTCGAGCAATGCGCCGGCGCCCTCGCCATCAACCGAGACGACGACACCACCTACGACACCACCGAGTTCCCCAAGCCCGCCTTCCTCGACTGGCTCACCCCCGACGACATCTGCGCCCGCTGCCACGAACCACTTTGACTGGTCCGGCCCGCCGCGAAGCGTGCGGTCGGCCGGCGGTCGACGCGTGTGCCGTGACCGCCGTTCAGGCGGGTGCCGTAGGTCTTGAGCCCGAGCACGCCGGCGACCGGACGGATCGACGACGTGCCGGCACCTATCTATCGACGCAGGTGTGGCGCGGACTGGAGCGTTGGCGGCCGCGGATACGAGCGGCGGTCCATCGGCCCGCCTGGGCTCGTCGGAATGCCGCCGCAAACGTGCGCAGCTCAACCTGCGGCGAGCTCTCGAGCCGAAGGGACGCCGGCATGTGCCGCCACGATTGGCCGCCGAGTCACTCCTCGGGCAGCGAGGCGAACTGTGCTTTGGTGTTCTTGTACCAGCGCATTGCGGAGACGGGCCGTTTCCATCTCCCCTTCATCTCGGCCCGAGCGGGTTCGTGCGCGGCATCGCCGGACGCGACCATCGCCTTGAGGTGCTCATCCTGTTTCTTGATGACCTCGTCGGCCGTCTCGCCTTCGTGAGCGAGGTCGCATGGGCCGCCGAGTTGTGCGCATGTCATTCGCTTCATGCTGATCGGTCTCCTGTCGTTCGGTTCGATGCTTCGTCACTTCTGATCGCTGTCTGAGATGGGGTCATGTTGCTCGCCGGACTCGTTCCACCGTGAGCGTGGCAAGGATCTCGGGATCAGCGAGAAGCTCGACCTCGTGAACGAGACCGGCCTCGACGTGGAAGACAAATGCGACCTTGACCTCGCTGGCAGCGATCCACGCGGCACCGAGGTCGCCATCGAGGGTGACAGGCACAGCGCCCTTGGCTCCGTTGAACCGTTCGGCGACCGCAGCTGCACCGTGATAGACGGGCTCGGTGCCCATCTCGATGCCAACCGAGTCGGCTCGCATGACGGCGTCAGGCGCTAGCAGCGACAACATGGCGCCCATCTGACCGCTGCGGGCTGCCGTGAGGAACGCGTCGACAACTCGCCTGTGCTCAACGCTCGCTGTCTTCTCGTCGATCGTTTCCGGGGCGTCTTGGAGCTTGTGTCGGGCGCGGCTGGCCAGCTTGCGGGTTGCAGTTCCCGATCGCCCCACGAGAGCGCCGATGTCCTCGTAGGCGTAGCCGAACACGTCATGAAGGACGAACGCCACCCGTTCGGCCGGCGCCAGGGAGTCCATCACCACATGCATCGCAGAGCCGACCTGGTCGGCGAGCACCGAGTCCTCCGCTGGATCTCGCGCTGGCGAGCCGGCTGGCATCTGCGACTCGAACCCGGTTCGCGTCGAACTCTTGCGAAGGTGATCGAGACACAACCGCGTGACGACTCTGGTCAGCCACGCCGGCAGCGAATCGATGTCATCGGTATCACTACGCGACAGCCGCAGCCACGCCTCCTGAACGACATCACCAGCGTCGTGTCTCGACCCGAGAATCCGCGCTGCGATCGCGGTCAGTCTCAAGCGCTCAGCCTCGAACGCTGCCTCCGAATTCACTGTCATACCGTAGTGACGCACGCCGTCACCCGATTGTGACCGAACCCGCGGGCACGCTCACCGGTCGACACACGTCTACCGGGTATGAACAGCACGATCGAATCGAAGACAAGACACACTCGCTGGGTCGGCCAACTCGCGACCTACCGACGCGCCCGAACAATCGCAGCCGTGCTCACCGGGTTCTGCGCTGTGGTCGCCCTCGTGTCAGCAGCCGGCAAGCTCACCAACCAAGCCTCAGTCGTCGAGTTACTCGACCACGTCGAGGTCCACGGGTGGCTCCGGGGCCTCCTGCCAGTTCTCCAGATCGCTGGCGGACTCGGGGCGCTCGCAAGCCTTCTCCGATTCCCGAAATTGGGCCTCGCAGCACTGACTGGTCTCGCGGTGTACTTCGCGGGCGCGGTCATCGCCCACCTCCGCGTTGGCGACGGCGCCGCCGACATCGCGATACCCCTCGGGTACGTGCTCGTCATGTCCATAACCGCCGACCTTCGTGGCGCAACCATCAACACGGACTGATCACCGGCGATACCAGATCATGTGGATTCCCCCGGCGAAGCAGGCCAGACGGTCAGGGGCGGTCCCTCTCACCCACGCAGCCTGCGAACCAGCGGCCCGTACCATCAAGGCAACAAACACCGAAGGAACCCGATGAAGGACTACCCAAACGTCGACGCCTATCTCGCCGACAGCGACCAGTGGCCGGACGAGATCGCAGCAATCCGCCCGATCCTGCTGTCGTGCGGACTCGACGAAACGATCAAGTGGGGAAAGCCCTGCTACTACATCGAAGACGACCACAACGTCGTCCTCTTCCAAGAGTTCTCCGACCACCTGGCACTCATGTTCTTCCAAGGCGTCCTGCTCGAAGACCCCGAGAACGTTCTGCACGCACAGGGACCGAACACGCACGGCCCGAAGCGCATGAGGTTCACCTCCACCGCCGACATCGAATCGCTCGCCGAGGTCATTGAGGCCTACGTGAGAGAGGCAATCCACCACGCTCGGTCAGGAACCGAGCTCCCGCCTCGGCCCGACGAGCAGCTTGCACCCGAACTCCAAGAACGACTGGCGAGCGACGACGGCCTCGCGGAGGCATTCAACAAACTCACCCCCGGCCGCCAACGCGAGTACAACCTCCACATCTCCGACGCCAAACAGACCGAAACCAGAAACCGTCGAATCGACAACGTCGTTTCCCGCATCCTCCGAGGAAAAGGACTTCGCGACCGATAATGCCGTCCAGGAACGTGCAAGCGAACCAACTGCCCCTGCCCAGCGAGAGACTCTCGCAGCGGAGAAAGTTCGCCAACACCCCGTCAGGCCCATTGCACCAATCGTCGGACTGCCATCGTGATTGCGCCAGGCCAGCGCGTCCTCGCCCACTCTGAAGTTCTCCCAGTGTGCCTTGACCCTGACGCTGCGTGAGGCTGTACTGTCGGTCGTATGCCCGAACCGACACCCTGTGACCTCCTCATCACTGGCGGGACGGTTCTCGATCTCGACGGTGCGGACGGGCGCATCGATGCAGCCGTCGCCGTTACCGACGGCATCGTGGTCGCTGTCGACCCGGCGCCCGATGCGACCACGCGGTGGGCGCCACAGCGCCACATCGATGCCGACGGGGCGTACGTCGCGTCCGGTTTCGTCGATGGGCATATTCACCTTTCGGCCGTGCTCGGCTCGGCGCAGCCCTACGCCCGCGCCTCCGGGCCGAGTCTGTTCGGTGGGGCCGGTAGCACCGCCGACATCGGCCGTGCGTTGCACCAGTTCCTCCTGATGCCGGTGCCTGCCGACATTGTCGAGGCGGCGGTCGCACCGGTGCTCGCGGCGTTGGCGGCCGGGGGGACGACCGCCGTGATCGACGCCGGTAGTGCGGGCATCGACGGGATCGCTGCGGCTGCCCGCCGCATCGGTGTCCGCGTTGCCGTCGGACCCAGCGTCCACGACGTCTTGCTCGGCGACGCCGGCGAAGTCCTACGGGTCGCAGACGCCGGGAGTGTCCTGGGCGCCGCCGAGGACTGGCTCACGCGCCAGCAGAACACTCCGGCAGGTTTAGTCGAGCCGGTGCTGACAGTGACCGAGCCGACCTTCTGCTCCGACGACCTTCTGGCAGGCCTCGCCGGGCTCATCGACCGCACCGGCGTGGCCGTGAGCTTCCACTCCCATGAGACAAGCAAGTCGGTCGCCGACCACGACAACGCTCACGGTCGTGCGGCGATCGACCGGCTCGCCGAGTGCGGGCTCCTCGGCCCCCGCTGCACACTGATGCACGCCGGGTCGGTCAGCGATCGTGACATCGAGATGATTGCTGCCACCCGAACCTGCGTCAACGTCAACCCGTTGGGCAACGGCATGCTCGGTTTCGGAGCGGCTGCCGAGCGCGCCATCGCCCGCTACCTGGACGCCGGGGTCCGTCTCGTGCTCGGCAGCGACTACACCCCGTCGATGATCCCCACCGGCTTCGACCTCGTCCGCGCCGCTCTGATGCTCA
>JAGQSZ010000020.1 GCA_020439285.1 Microthrixaceae bacterium | reverse complement strand
CGGGAGCCTTTCCCGCTGATCAGCCGTTCTTGAACGGAGACGGCCCTGACCCACTGGTCTACCGACCCTGTGATATTTCCGACGCTACCGCGGCACCGCCCGGAACCATCATCGTTGACGCAGGTGTCGAAGTGCGCAGGGTCGCTGGATCGGAGGTCAGCCCTACCGACGTCATCAACGACCTCGGCAGAGATGACGTCCGGGTGATTCTGTGTGAGGGTGGGCCGAACCTCTTGGGCCAGTTGTGTGAGGCCGGGCTCTTGAACCAACTGTTCGTGACGTTTGCGCCCAAGCTCGCTGGTGGAGCCAGGACCGGATTGCTGGGAAAAACCGACGAACTCGGCCTCGATCTTGAACTCATCACAGGTCTCGAGGACTCCGGCTTCTTGATGCTGAACTATCACGTCACCAACAACGACTGATATCAGGCCCAGTTCTGTTGTCGACGTCTCCTTTGGCATGCCGAGGAAGTCTTCATTGGTCGGTTTCAAGTAGCTTCACCTCCCGCTCGAAGTCTTGGGGATCGTCGAAGGACTTGTAGACACTCGCGAAACGCACGGCTGCGACGCGATCGAGTTCCCGCAGTTCACCAAGGACGACTTGGCCAACTTCGTCCGCTGTGACGTCACCCTTGGAAACGGCAAGCCTTTCTTCGACTCGATCAGCGAGAGATGCGACATCTCCTGGCTCGATCGGACGTCCCTTACACGCCGCCTGTACACCCGCCTCAACCTTGGAACGGTCATAGGGGACCCTCCGTCCGTCCCGCTTGATGACCGACAGAACAACAGACTCAAGTCGCTCGATGGTGGTGAACCGTGTGGAACAGGATTCACACTGACGCCTGCGCCGAATAGCCGCTCCGTCCTCGGTCGAACGGGAGTCAATGACCTTGTCGTCGACTCCGTTGCACCTTGGACACCGCATGAGCCGAACATAGTGCGGTCATCCGAGCGGAATGAGGATCTCCTGACCGACCGAAAGAGGGGCCGAAGGGTCAAAATCCCCTGAATTATCGGTGTTTAGCCGCACGATCTCACTAATTGTGTGACGAGGGTCTCTGTCAGGCTGCGCCGCAGACGCTATCGACCATAGAGACTCGTTCGAGACGACGATGTGAGAAGACACAAATGACGGAGCATCAGTCGCACCGGAGAACAACGCCTTCGCTCCGACGAATCCGAGGGCTGCAATTGAGATCACAACACTTACGACGAAAAGTCGACGAATCACGAAGACGCGCTGCATCGACCGACGGGGACGTTGTGGCGACCTGATCAACGTGAGGTGGGATCTGTCATTCCCCTTGGGGTCGAAGCAATTTGTGCGGCCGGGCGACACTGCTCCGACGGCGATCCGGGATCCTGTTTCGTAATCAACTACTGCTGCCATGACGACCATCCTCCCTAAGGGGTGTGACACTTTGGCGAACAAACGTGTGTTCGGATCAACCACTTTGAGCGAATATGTGTTCGATGTCAAGAAATTCCGAACAAATGTTCCAGAACGTCATCGCCGTGAAGTATGCTCGAAACACCTGTTCGAATGGGAGAACGCGATGAACAATCCAGGACTGACCGACAGACAACGCGAAATTCTGCTCGTCATCGAAAAGAGCGTCAGCGAGAGGGGCTATCCCCCATCAGTTCGCGAAATCGGCGAGGCAGTCGGGCTTGCTTCTCCATCGACGGTCCACAGCCACTTGAACTCCCTGCAGCGACTCGGATATCTGCGGCGTGACCCCACCAAGCCTCGAGCAATTGAGGTGACGTCTGATTCTGCAGCTGGAACGACCGCCGAGCGTCGACCAACACGCCATGTCCCGCTCCTAGGCGATGTTGCGGCGGGCACAGGCGTCCTCGCTCAAGAACAAGTAGAGGAATTGGTGCCACTTCCAGCCGATTTCACCGGAGATGGTGAGCTATTCATGCTTCGAGTTCGTGGCGAGTCAATGATCGAAGCCGGCATCCTCGATGGCGACTTCGTCGTGGCGAGAGTGGAACAGGACTGTAAGTCCGGTGACACCGTTGTCGCTGGAGTACCCGGTGGTGAAGCTACCGTGAAACGGCTCAAACAGAACCACTCAGAAGTCACCCTGATTCCAGCCAATTCAGAGATGGAGCCAATGACCTTTGCCGCAGGTGATGTTGAGATCTACGGCAAAGTCGTCTCGGTCATCCGCAAGCTCTAACTGCACGATCGCCCTTACCTCGGCTGAGACAGATCTACGATTCGGCGGTGCTCGCACCTCGCTCGCAAATCCGAGATCCTCAGGCCGGAGGATCAAACGGATTGGGTGGAGGCGGAGACTGCGGCGGCTGGTTCCAGGTTCCCGGTGTGGAACCTGGACTCGGTGGCGATGGTGGCGACTGCGGTATCGGCGGAGGAGTTGGTGAAGCCGGCGGCACAGGAGCAGTCGGGTTCGGCTGGGTCTGACCAGGAGGCGGAGGATAGCTAGCGGGAGCTCCTGGCGTAGGCGCAACCGGACCGCCGTATCCACCTGGGGCCGGAGGAGTTGTCATCGGTCCTGGGCCACCTGGAGCAGTCCAGCCCTGACTCGGTCCCGGCGGGTAGTTGCCTCCCGGAGGCTGATCGGAGCGAGGCGCATTATTCCGCTTCCACTTCCCACGCGAGATCAGTCCGACGATCAAGCAGATTCCGCCAACGACGAAGACCAGGATCCCGATTCCGATTCCAGCTACGCCTGCGATCGCGCTCGACAGGTCCGGGACGTTGACCACGACGAAGTAACCCTGCTCGGCAGGATCGCTACAAGTGACCTCATAGCTATTCGTTGGTTTGGCTTCAAAGCCCTGAATGAAGAACTGAGTCCTTGACCCCGACGTCTCGTAGCTCCCAGCGGGGTTGTCAACATTCTCGTTGATGACCGCCCCAGTCTGATCCTTGACCTGACAAGTCATCCGTTCGGAGTCTGCGAAGATCATGATCAGGCCTTCGGCATCCTCAACGGTGACGATCGTCCCCGAAGGCTGTGACTCCGCGGTGTCAAGAGCGTCACGTACCTGGGTGACAGTCGAACTGAGCTTCGCCCCGCCATAGACGCAACTGCCCAATGACAGCGCCAACAAGACCAATCCAACAATCAGAACCGTCTTGGGTGCCTTGGCAGCCTTTGCAGGAACGCCGCCGGAATATGGATCAGACGGGTTTGCCCCTGCTGGGGGCCAACTCGGGGGAGGTCCGGATACAGACATGCAACGCTCCGTTGATCGAAGTGACGATATGCAGTCGGTTCCAGGTTCCGGTCTGCAGCGAGATCAGCGTACCCGCTCGTCGCACCACCATGACTGACCCGACACCGTCAGCAGCTCATACGAGATGCGAGCAATTCGAGTTGGTCATCGGGTTGCACGGCGGCCACACGGATGTAGTCCACAACCGAAGGCCCATAGAACTCACCGGGGCTGACGATCATGCCCAAGTCGATGGCGAGGCGTTCGGTAAGTTCCCAGCCACCTGCGCCCGCGCTGTTCACCCATAGGTAGAACCCACCTTCGGGCAACTCCACTTCGAGTCCATAACTTGCAAGCATCTGGGCCAGGAACTGCAACCGCTCAAGATAGCGAGACCGTTGATCGTTTACGTGATCCTGATCTCCAAGCGCCACGATTCCGGCTCGTTGGGCCGGTCCCGGAACCATCAACCCCGAGTGCTTGCGAATCTCGTTGAGGAAATGGACCAGTTCTGCATCGCCAGCGAAGAACCCCACTCTCATGCCGGCGAGATTCGAACGCTTGGACAATGACTGGACCGACACCACGCCATCTAGACCTTCGCCCAGAATCGTTGACTCCGAGCCGCGATTCCAAGTGAACTCGACATAGCACTCGTCGGAGAACACGGGCACACCGTTCGCTCTCCCCCATGCTGCGACCGCTGTGAGGTCATCGAGTTTTCCTGTCGGGTTTGATGGCGAGTTGGACCAGAGACAAAGCGCCCTTTGCGCATCTCTGTCATCGATCGATTCCACATCGAGTCGTCCTGATGAATCAAGGGCGACGGGAACAGCGCGACAACCTGCCATGAGCGCGCCCATTGCATATGAGGGGTAGCTGACTTCTGGGTACAGAACTGTGTCGCGTCCAGGGTCCCGCAGACGCAACCAGTGTGGAAGACCGGCAACTAGTTCCTTGGTGCCGACACATGCTCCGATCTGTGGGATCGGGACATCAACACCGAAACGAGCCCCGAACCACGACGCCACAGCGCCACGGAAATCGTCCGTTCCCACCGAGGGCGGATAGCCCTTGGCAGAATCCGGATCCAACAATGCATCCATCACCTGCGCCGGAGGCGGGTCACATGGAGTCCCGATGGACAAGTCGACGACGTCACCGTGGGCAGACCGTGCCGCTTCAATGATGGGCCGTAAGCGATCGTGGGGATATGGGGGTGGAACAAACGCTTTGTCGGTCATCGTCGTGGAAGCTATCCGAGCTTCGGGGGCTCAGGCGACGTGACGAATTCAGAGAAACGACCGACTTCACGTTCCGGGAGTCGCACACGCAAGCTGATTCCTTCATCCGTGCTCGTCTCAGTCAGCACATCGCCACAGCGATGCAATGCTGCCAGCACATCGGCTCGGGCGTAGGGCACAAAAACGTCGACCGGGTCCTGCATTGAGCGGAGCCTGTCACCGATGCGCAACACGAGTTCTTCGACGCCTTGGCCATTTACAGCCGAGACCAACATGGATCCGGGATGCGCTTTGGCCAATCGAGCCGGCTCAGGCCCGGCGTCAGCTTTGTTGATGACCAGTAGTTCTGGAATGGACGAGCCGCCGATCTCGTTGATCACGTCTCGTACCGCTCTGATGTTCCCCTCGGGGTCTGGGGCGGATCCGTCCACTAGGTGAACCAACAGGTCACCGTCGTTGACCACGTCGAGGGTGGACGCGAATGCTTCAACGAGTTGGTGCGGCAGCTTTCGAATGAACCCGACGGTGTCGGTCAACAACACTGCCTCCCCACCGGGCAGTTGCATACGCCGAGTCGTCGCATCGAGTGTTGCGAACAGCTTGTCCTCGACCAGCACACCGGACTCTGTGAGCCGATTCAACAGGGTCGACTTTCCGGCATTTGTGTATCCGACAATGACTACGTGGCGGATCTTGGATCGTTTCTGGGACTTGCGTTGGGTCTCGCGATGCTGGGTGATCTTGCGCAGTTCCGCTTCCAAACGATGAACCGAACGCATGATGCGACGCCGGTCGATCTCGAGTTGCGTCTCGCCAGGTCCGCGACGCGTACCAATGCCGCCGGCCTGTTGTGACATCGAAGCGCCTGAACCACGAAGCCGGGGCAGCCGGTATCGGTACATGGCGAGTTGCACCTGCGCCTTGCCCTCTTGGCTGCGAGCGTTCTGGGCAAAGATGTCGAGAATTACCGCGGTGCGATCGATAGCGGTTCGCCCAAGAAGCTTCTCCAGGTTGAACTGCTGCGCAGGTGTGAGTTCATCGTCGAATACGACCGTGTCGCAGTCGTTCACCTCGGCTAGGGCACGGATTTCTTCAACCTTGCCTTTGCCTACATAGGTGGCTGGATCCGGGCGATCACGACGCTGGACGATTCTCCCTACGACGTCTGCATCAGCGGTATCCACGAGCAAGGCCAATTCGTCCAAGGACTCTTCGACCTGCTCCTCGTCGTGTGGCGGAAGGCTGACTCCGACGACGATGATCTTCTCGCGGAAGCTACGTTCGATGAAGGCAGTCGTCTCGCCACCGAACTCGCCGAAAGCTCCGCGGTGGGTCGTGTCCGCATCAGGCCCGGTGCCGACTTCGACGGTGATTGGATCCGATCCGTTGTGCTCGGAATCCGGGTTGTCTGCTTCGTTGCCGTTCTTGGCGGTCATGTGCTCCGATCATTGGCCACTTCACGACAAGTAGCCGCTCGTGATGACAGTAGGTGAGGTTGAACCGACTCGACGCTCATCGCGACAAGTGTCGAGCTCACTGCCTCGTGGCAGCCCTCCCAGCGGTTCATGACACCGATAATGCTCGCTTCATCGTTGACCGAGCCAGTGATGTTGAACCGCTTCGATTATCTCGTTGTGGCCCCTGTTGTAGTCAAACCATTTGATTCGCGGATCTCTGCGGAACCATTTGATCTGACGGACTGAGAACTGTCGGGTTCGTAAGGCTGTTGTCTCAACCGCTGTTGCGAGATCGGTTTCACCGGCCAGATAGCCCTGAATCTCGCTGTAGCCGAGCGCACGACTCGCTGTTTTCGACAATGCTGGTCCGGATTGGAGACGTCGCACTTCGTCGACGAACCCATCGTCGACCAATCGGTCGAGTCTCTGCCTGATTCTGGTTCCCAAGTCCTCGCGATCGATCTCGATGCCGACCATCACGAAGTCCGTTTCGGGATAGCTGTCGAAGCCATCTCCATATGAAGAGAACGGTCGTCCCGAGCCGCGGCTCACTTCCAACGCTCGAACGATCCGCCGTCGATTGTTGGGGTCGATCCGTTCCGCTGCCACCGGATCCGTGTCCATCAACTCGCGGTATAGAGCCGAAGTATCCGGGTTGGCTTCGAGACTTGCCCGTTCCTCGGGAAACTGGCCCGGGATCCGCATCCCGTCCACCAGTGCCTGTACGTACAGTCCGGTTCCACCAACGATGATTGGTAGTGACCCTCGAGCATGTATGTCGTCCAGAGCATCATTGGCGAGGCGCACAAACTCAGCTACGGAGAACTCTTCTGAGGGCTCCACGACATCGAGCAGATGATGAGGGATCCGTATCCGCTCAGTTTCGGAAGCCTTGGCTGTTCCGATGTCCATTCCCCGGTATACCTGCATGGAATCAGCGTTGATCAACTCAACCGCTGTGCCCCGGTCTCTGAATCTGTCTGCGAGTCCTACCGCTAGTGCTGACTTTCCAGCCGCGGTCGGGCCCACGATGACCAATGGTCGAACCCGGCGTGGATGCGTCGAATGATCGGACATGGGCGGATCAGGGTTTGAGCCGTTCACGCTTCGCGCCGTCGGACCGTCACGCAGCTCACCCCAGTAGTTCTAGTGCGAGCGAATACCAATCAAGCCGCACGGGATCTACTAGATCGAGCCCATACGCATCGAGTAGCACAGCAACGCCATTGGGTCCGCATCGTTCGACCACGTCACGACTGGCGACGGCAAGATCAAAATGCCTGTCTCCACTATTGACAGACTCCCATTGTTCGAAGCCACGGACCTCGAACGCATTCAGACGCAGATTGTCCAGAGTCGGCATCCCCTGTAACAGCACTGCGGCGTCGGAGCGCCGGGTCACTGCATCAGCCCCACCAGCCAACGCGGACAGCAACTCGGTTCGCGACATGTGTGCATACGCTGACGAAATCCCCGGGGAACCACTTGGCCCTGGGGACATATCCCTGACCTGTTGGAGAATCGTTGCGGGGGCAATCGTTCGTAGGTCATCGTGAGCATCGGGCAGGTCGATGACGACCGAGTGGACCATTGAGAGAGCACGACCGAGAAGGCCCAGTGTCGTTTCGATCTGCATTAGATACATCTCGTGGCTGGCCGGAGCCGAGTCCGAATCAGTATCGGCCACGAGTCCTGATGAACGCGCCAAGCCAAGAAGGTTCGATCGTTGATCAGTGTCGGGCATTGTCAGTCAGCCAGCCGTTACAGCGATGCGCGTCTTGTGGGTTGGGACCGCGACAACGTCGGTCAGTTCACCAAGCAGGCTGGTTGTCGTGGCCGAGGTGATGACCGCATTGGCATAGGTTCCGGCGCGCAAGGGCTCACTAGCGGTGAAGTGAACCAATCGGTTCTGTCTGGTTCGGCCACTCAACTTGTCGGGATCTCTTTTGGATGGACCGATGACCAGAATCTCCTCGGTCATCCCGATACGGGCCTGATTCGCCAGAAGTGAGGACCGTTCCACCACCTGGCGGAGTTTTTCCATCCGCTCGACTGACTTCGAATGGTCAACGAACTTGTCGGTCATGGTCGAGGCCTCGGTGCCGGGGCGCGGTGAATAGATGAACGTGTATGCGCTGTCATAGCGGGCTTCCGCTGCGACCTGCAGGGTTGCATCCGCATCGGCATCGGTCTCGCCAGGAAAGCCGACGATGATGTCAGTCGACACCGCTAGGTCCGGTATCGCAGCTCGGGTGGCGGCCAGCCGTTCCAGATAGCGTTCTGCGGTGTACCCCCGGTGCATCGCAGCAAGGATCGTGTCACTGCCCGACTGCAGCGGCAGGTGCAGGTGTTCACAGACAGATGGAACCTGCGCCATGGCAGCAATTGTCTCGGTCCGAAAGTCCTTTGGATGGGGACTCGTGAAGCGGATACGTCGAATTCCAGGAATCTCACCCAATGCACGGAGCAGATCGGCGAACAATGGTCGGACGCGACCGGAACCATCAGCGTCCGGCTGTGCCCACAATGGGCCCACCAGTTCGCTCAGGTCATCGATCGACCCCCTTTCGCCATCTGAGTCCTCGGTCAATGATCTGGCGTGCAGAGTCAGATCGCGACCATACGAATTGACGTTCTGGCCCAACAAGGTGACTTCAGTGACGCCCTGCTCACTCGCTGCTTGGACCTCACGGACGATGTCGACGAATGGCCGGCTGATCTCGGGACCACGAACCGCTGGAACGATGCAGAATGCACAATTGTTGTCGCAGCCCATCTGGACGGTGACCCAACCCGCGTAGCCAGAGTTCCGTACCACCGGAAGTGCAGACGGAAACAGATCCCGATCCTCGGCAACGGTCTCTTCGAGGATTTCGACGACTGGGTCGCCTCCCCTGGCCCGACTCTCGTTGAGCAGGTCGACAGCCCTGTGAACGTTGTGGGTTCCCATGACGACGTTGACATATGACGCCCGTTCGGCAATCTCGCCGCGGTCCTTTTGGGACAGGCATCCTGCTACCACGATCTCTAGGTCAGGGTTCCTGTCCTTGATGCTCTTCAAGTGGCCGAGAGTCCCGTAGAGCTTGTTGTCGGCGTTCTCGCGAACACAGCACGTATTCAGCACGACGACGTCGGCCTGCTCGGCATCGGTGACGGCTTCCATCCCATCTGCTTCGAGCAGGCCGGCGATACGTTCGGAATCG
The DNA here is from genome assembly GCA_020439285.1 of Microthrixaceae bacterium. Lineage (GTDB taxonomy): Bacteria > Actinomycetota > Acidimicrobiia > Acidimicrobiales > Microtrichaceae > JAGQSZ01. Next base: position 16,479 of record JAGQSZ010000020.1, on the reverse strand, counting down.
TGCTCGTTCATCTGACACCCGAAGGTACGAACGAGGTATTTACGGGCCATTGCGCACATTGTACGCGGGCCCGATGAGCAGACGTCAGTCCGCTGATACCGCCATGTCCTCGCTGACCACGAGATCGATCGGCTCATCGACCGAACCGCCGATGCCCGACTCCGATAGCACCCGCTCAGAGATGTCCACCATCACCTCAGGGTTGTTGATCAGGAAGTTCTTGGCGTTCTCACGCCCCTGGCCCAGCTGCTCGCCCTCGTAGGTATACCAAGCACCGGACTTCTTGACGATGTTGTAGTCAACCGCCAGATCCAGTGCGCCCCCCTCACGCGAGATGCCCCGGCCATACATGATGTCGAACTCGGCCTGCTTGAAAGGTGCAGCCATCTTGTTCTTCACAACCTTGACCCTGGTCCGGTTGCCAACCACCTCGACACCATCTTTGATGGCCTCTATACGGCGGATGTCCAGACGCACCGATGAATAGAACTTGAGTGCACGACCACCCGGAGTTGTTTCTGGCGAACCGAACATGACACCGATCTTCTCTCGCAACTGGTTGATGAAGATGCAAATGGTGTTGGTCTTGTTTAGGTTGGCGGTCAGCTTGCGGAGCGCCTGAGACATCAGCCTTGCCTGGAGGCCGACATGGGAGTCACCCATGTCGCCTTCGATTTCTGCCTTTGGGGTGAGTGCGGCCACCGAGTCGATGACGATCACGTCCAAGGCGCCGGAGCGGACAAGCATGTCAGCGATCTCGAGAGCCTGTTCGCCTGTATCTGGCTGGGATATCAGCAGTTCATCGACGTCCACGCCGATACGGGCGGCATAGGTGGGGTCCATCGCATGCTCGGCATCGACATACGCACAGATACCACCGTTGCGCTGCGCTTCGGCAACTACATGCATGGCGAGGGTGGACTTGCCCGAGGACTCTGGACCGTAGATCTCCACCACGCGGCCACGTGGCAGCCCTCCTATACCGAGTGCAATATCGAGGGCGAGAGCCCCGGTGGAGACGGATTCGACATCCAAGGAGGACTTCTCCCCCATCTTCATGACCGAGCCTTTACCGAACTGCTTGTCGATCTGGCCCAGTGCCATCTCGAGTGCCTTGTCACGTTCTGTAGTCATCCTGGTTCCTAATGGTTGGTCGTTCCCGGGCTGAGTCCGGGTTATCGAATGTGTTCGGGGAAGTGGTGCTGACAATACAAACCTGCTGTGACATTTTGATCGGGGTGCTCGCCCCTGTGGATCACGGACCTAGATTCTTCAACGATCCACTGGGGCGCTTGAATCCCCGATCGCCATGCCGGCGTGTCACATCAGTGTAATTCCGAACAGGCGTTCGCTCAAGCATTTGGAACAGGAATACCCGGGACCATTTGTGATTCAGGAGACGGAGCTCAGACCACAAGAGTCATGTGGCAGGAGGCCTTGAGCGTCGACGGTTACCAATCACCGCCGTCGCCATCATCGCCAGGATCAGTACTCCAGCGACAATCAGGCCTGTTGGGGATCCGCTGCCGGGTGCTCCGGACGAAGCACGGCCTCCGCGTGACAATGCAGCTTCATCTTGGTCCGAACCATCTCTACTACCGTCCGCGCTCCCCTTGTCGACGTTGGAGCCAACTCCACCGTCACTGGTGACCTCAGAAGCATCCGGACCGGTGCCGCTCTCCTCATCGGCGGCTCCAGCAGGCCCATCTCGACCAGCGGTAGTTGAATCCGACGACCCCGTCGCTGGTCCTGCGTCAGCCCCGGGCACACCGATTCCGGACCCGCCAGACCCTGGCACACCGGAACCTGACCCGATGGTTCCAGAACTGCCTGTGCCAGACCCCGGCGATGTTGCACCGGACCCACTACCGCCGGTGGAAGGCGGTCGAACAGGAGCGCGGGTGGTGGATGGAGCAGTCGGCGAACTGGTCGTCGGTGGCGGAGATGTCGTCGTAGTCGTGTGGCTACAGGTGATTGAACCTGGCGAGTAGGTGGGGGCCGTGATGGTCGATGCTCCCGACCATGTCCATCCTTCGACGGCACAACCGCTCGATGTTTGGATTGCGTAGCCTCCGCCGGTGTTGGCGTATTGCCATGTACCACCCGGTTGTGCTCTGAAGTATCGCCAATAGGTGCCGTCGAAGCCCGATCCGTTAGCGCACCCGGTGGCGGGCATCCCGTCGATCGCGCACAGGAACCCGGACTCGATCCGCAGACTGAACCCGGCGCTGCGCAACGCGTCGAAACCGCTTCCACCGCTGCGGATATTTGTGCATCTAACCGTTGGAGAGGTCCCATCTGCGAACGTGACCACCACGGCAACCGCAAGTCGCCCTTGGGGCGCCGTGCAGTGCACCGCGGAAGCCATCGCCCCGGCAGCCCCCGACGGGACCAACACACCTGAGATCAGGAACACCAATGAGGTGACCACAGATGCCACAGTTGGCCGACCAAGCGACCAACTCGTTGCCGAGGTTGCTCGCTGATTGGGCACCGGGCCTTGTTCGTTCACGGTGTTGGGCCTGTTGTACATCGGAGTCATTGAGCCCGACGGGTGGAGAAGTTCAGGCAGCTAGGCGGCCCTCACAGCTCGCGCTCATCCCGTGAAGCTGATGGAACGATCAGAGTTGGAAGCCGAGTTGGCTCCGGCCCGCGACGTCGAATCAGCGGCCACTGCAGCAGTTGTAGTCGTCACACTTGGAGCTGTTGTAGTGGGGCTGACTGTCGTCGTAGTGGTGGACGGCTCCTCCGGCGTGGTCCCCACGAAGATCAATGGCGCCGAAGCCAGCGCAGGTACCGCTTGGACAGTCGCGAGCAAGTTGGGGCCGTCTCCGACCCCTGGGAACTTGAATGCGCCAAGATCCTCTTCGTTGCCATCAGCGGTTGTGATCTGGAAACCTGCCAGCACTTGTTGGGGCGTTCCTTCGCCACTGTTGAATCGATCTGCGTCAAGTTGGCCTGCTGCGATCAACGCTTGGATGATCACTCCAGTTGAGTTCGGATCGACCGGGCTCCAGCTGTTGGATGCCCAACCACCGTTGGCGTCTTGCTTGGACGCCAACCAGTCGAGGGCGCCCGCAACGGCTGCCTGAGATGCAGGGTTGTCGCCACCGGCCGCAGTCAGGGCGGTGATGGCAAGTGCAGCGGCGTTGGTGTCCGCTCCCTGCCAGTTGGCTGCGTCGTCGAAGCAGTCAGCTGAGGTGTCGGCACGGTAGGACATGTAGGCGCCGACGAAGCCGTCATTGGTGCACTGCTGGTCGATCATCCACTGAATGGCTGACGGGTCGGGGGTCTCTCCCGCTGCCACCAACGCCGAGATGGCAAGTCCTTGGCGGTACACGCCGTCATAGTTGGGGAACTGCGTTCCATAGAGGCCGCTGTCCTGAAGCGTGTCAGCAAGACGCTGAACCAAGTCAGCCCCCTCTCCCGTTCCGACAGCCCGGGGATCGAGGCCCAGCGAGTGCGCCAAAAGGATGACCTTCGCTAGGGCTCCCGGCACATCTGCACCACCACTGGCCACAACGTCTTCGCGATTGTTGACGATCGCGGTCCAGACCTTGTTGATCCGCGGATCTGTCGAGTCAACAGCTGCTAGCGCTGTTGCGGACTCGACGGTCACACCCCAGTCCGTCGAACCAAAAAGTTCGAGTGGCACGTTCGCATCGAGTTGGGCACCCAGCCACGCCGCGCCATCAGCCGCTGCTGCATCCGCGGCGCTAGGCGTCGCTCCAGCAGGAAGGGCCCAGATCATCATCGCGGCCATTGCGACCAACGCCACGGCAACACGGACGGGACCGTTGCGACGTTGACCCACCGGATAGGCGGAAACAGTTGGATCGGACATGAGAACTCCCTTTGTTGTTCGGGAACCGGGAGTAGCCATCGTCTTGGGTGCCGCCGGATTCCGAACCGCATACCTCGACGGTTTGATGGAATCCTGTTCCAGCCGGGTATTCCGACTCGTGCACGAAGCACCTACGGCTGCGGGACAGTGCCGGAGTTTGACCGGCTTCCCCAAGCTGAAGCAGTTGAATCAGGCTACGTCAGTCGGTTGTGGGCGACAAGCGCAGACCCAACTCGGACAGGTGCGCCGAATCGATCTCCGAAGGAGCTCCAGTCAGAGGATCCCCACCGGACTGCGTCTTGGGGAATGCGATCACCTCACGGATGTTCTCCTCATCCAGGAGAAGCGCTACCAGGCGATCCACACCGAACGCGAAGCCTGCGTGCGGCGGTGCGCCATAGCGGAACGCGTTCAACAGGAATCCGAACTTCTCCTCGGCTTCCTCACGCTCGATGCCCAACAATTCCAAGACTCTGCTCTGTACATCGGAGCGATGGATTCGGACGCTGCCGGATCCGAGTTCCCATCCGTTGAGCACCAGGTCATATGCCTGGGAACGGACCTGGAGGAGTTCCTCGCCAGTACCGTCGAGCAGATCCCAGTCGGCTTCGTTGGGCATCGTGAACGGATGATGGGCAGAGACCGGACGACCAGTCTCCTCATCGATGGATTCGAACAACGGGAAGTCGACCACCCAAAGGAAGTGGCGACCACCTTCATTGACCGGTGGCCGACCGAGTTCGAGCCTCAACAAACCGAGCACGTGACAGGTCTTCATCCAGTCGTCAGCGACGAGATACAGAACGTCGCCCGGTTGGGCTTCGAAGCGCTCAACGAGTTTGGTCTTCTCGTCGTCGCTGAGGAACTTGGCGATCGGTGAGTTGAGAACGACAGATCCGTCTTCGGCTGTGTCAACTCTCATCCACACCAGACCCTTGGCGCCCCAACGCTTGGCCCGATCAGTCAGATCATCGAGACGGCTCCTAGATGTGTCAGCCGAAGCCCCCTCGTGACGCAGCCCTTTGATGGACGCTGCTTTGAACGCATTGAACTCGGTGGATTCAAAGATGTCGGTCAACTCGATGAGTTCCATACCGAAACGCACATCGGGTTTGTCCGAACCGAAACGGTTCATGGCGTCACGCCATGCGATCTGAGGAACCTCACCGAGTGTCTCGCCGGTGACCGACTCAACGACATGGGCGATGACCTTGGTGATCGCATCCAACACGTCCTGTTGGGACGCGAAGCTCATCTCGGCGTCCAACTGTGTGAACTCGAACTGGCGGTCTGCACGCAGGTCTTCGTCTCGGAAACACCGAGCCAACTGGTAGTAACGGTCTATTCCGCCGACCATGCAGAGCTGTTTGAAGAGCTGAGGGCTCTGGGGCAACGCATAGAAGCTGCCGGGTCGGCTACGGGCTGGGACTACAAAATCGCGTGCGCCCTCGGGAGTCGACGCGATGAGCATGGGAGTTTCGACTTCGAGGAAACCCTGGGCATTCATTGCCTGACGAATCGCAGTGTTCACACGGGCCCTGGCCCGTAGGTTGCGCTGCATTTCGGGTCGACGAATATCGAGATAGCGGTACCGCAGGCGGATGTTCTCATCCACGTCGGGGGCGCGTTCATCGAGTGGGAACGGCGGTGGTTCAGCACTCGCGAGGATCTCGACCTCACACTCGCCGATCTCGACCTCGCCAGTTGCAAGGTGCTCGTTGACGGTTCCCGACGGGCGGTGACGGACAACGCCGCTGATTCTCACCACATACTCGCTGCGCAGGTCGGCCGCGCCATCAACAACGCACTGCACGATGCCTGTGTGGTCGCGCAGATCGATGAACGCGAGGTGGTCACCGTGCTCCCGGCGTTTGGCCACCCATCCGCACAGGGAGACCGTCTCGCCGATATTGGACGCTCGGAGGTCTCCGCACTGTGCTGATCTCAACTCGGTGGTCGTGTCTGGGTTCACTTAGAGGTCCCCTCGGTGTCTACTTCGAGCAGCCTGCGGATCTCGCCGGTGATCGATTCTGTGTTAATCCGACGTTGGGTGCCGTCGGATTCAATGCCCAACATCGGTCTGAAGGTGACCGAGTCGTCTGCGATTTCGTCCTCGCCCACGATCAACGCGAATCGTGCACCTGAACGGTCTGCTGATTTCATCTGCGATTTGAGCGACCCTCCGCCGAAACGGCGCTCCGCACTGATACCTGCTGCCCGCAGGCTATGCGTTAGATCGCGTGCATGGGTGCCATCGGTCAGGTCGATGACGAATACCGTCACGTTGGCCTGTGGCGCGGCAAAGGTGCCTTCGGAGTCACATGCGAGCAGGATTCGGTCCACTCCGAGAGCGAACCCGATTCCGTCTGTGGGCGGACCGCCCATCGCCTCGCTCAGGCCGTCGTAACGGCCTCCTCCGCCTACCGCGTTCTGTGCGGCATCAAGTGAGTCCGATACGAACTCGAAAGTGGTTCTGCGGTAGTAGTCGAGACCTCTGACCAACTGTGGCGCGACCTCGTAAGTCACACCGACCGAGTCGAGTCCCTCTAGCACGCGGGCGAAATGGTCTTTGGCAGATGGAGAAAGAAAGTCCTCAACTTTGGGAGCAGTGTCTATGAGGACCTTGTCCTCTGGTCGCTTCGAGTCGAGGACGCGTAGCGGATTGCGTTTCAAGGTTTCCCGCGAGGCCTCCGACAGCGAATCGCAGTTGGCCTCGAAGTACTCACGGAGTCCATCGGTATAAGCCGCCCGATCGCTGTGCTCGCCAAGGGAGTTCACCAGCAGGCGAACCTGTTGCATCCCCAAGGACTTGAAGAAGCCGTCGGCGAGTGCAATCACCTCGACATCGAGATCCGGATCATCGACTCCGAGTACCTCGACGCCGACCTGATCAAACATGCGGTAACGACCTTTTTGAGGACGTTCGTGACGGAAGTTCGTACCTGCGTACCAGACCTTCCACGGGACCTGTGGGCGATGTTGGACGAATGCCCGCACTACACCGGCAGTCAGTTCTGGCCGTAGAGCGATTCGAGTGCCGTCGCGGTCCTCGAAGTCATACATTTCCTTGGTGACCACGTCAGTTGCCTCGCCCACCCGGCGGAACACATCGAGCTCCTCGACCAAAGGCGGCACGACCTCGGAATAGCCGGCGAGCGCAACCGCCGATGCAAAGGAGTCAACCAAGAGGCGACGGCGCGCGGACTCGGGCGCGAGAACGTCTCTCATGCCGCGCAGAGCCTTGTATTGGTGACGCTTACCGTCGCTCACGGCGACCAAGCTATCGGAGTGTGCGACCGGGCCCGAAACGACTTAGCGGGCGATGAGGCTCCTGACCTGTGTCAACAGGTCATCACCGGGGCGGTGATAGATGGTTGGGACACCCGTGGCGTTCTGATGCGCCAGAGCAATCCAGTCCATGATCCGGTGGCAATCCTCGTCTTCGCGCAGACGCGTGAGACTGCCGACGGTGATCGACGGAGTCTTGTGATCGAGCGAAACCGCGACCGGCAGCACGTAGTCGCACGCTCGCATCAGTGAAATCGTCCCGTTGAAGATCGGCTGCAGGTGAAGGGTTGGAACCTCACCCGGATCATCGCCTCGGCGGTGACGCCAGGCCACTCGGGCACGGTTCATCAACTGTGGAATTGTCAGGTCCTGAGTTCCACTCGCTGCCATGGCCAGAATCTGGCCACCCTCTGCCAAACGCTTTTCCAGTTCGAAGCGCATCAACGCGTTGTTGGCCTTCACAAGGGTTGCATCGAGCTTCGCCCGCCGACGCGAGTGGGTCTGGGGCATCGTCAAGAAGACCCTGGTCATGCTCTGCAGAACCTGAATTGCTGGGATCCCAAACGCCTGTCGCGTCGTGACCATACGTGAGACAAGCGTGTTGGAACGCTCAGCCAATTCTTCGATCGTCAGCTTCTCTCCGAGCACCCCGAAGCTGCGGTCCTCGTCGAGCATCGACACGAACAACGCGGCCATCACCAGGGCGATATCGATGATCTGTCCGTGGTTGGTGACGACGGCTACGTTTCGCCGCTCAACGAACAACAGGTCATAAAGCGAAACGAGCAGGTCGTCACGAGCCGGTTTGGCGAAACCCTCGACTAGGACGTCCTCGAATTCGGGACAGGCCGCCCGGGCGTACAACATCGTCGTGTCAACCGTCGAGGGCGCTGGCTCAACTGACACCGTCGATGGGTGGTGGAACGAATAGTCCTCTGAATACTCCAGCGGGACGAGCACTGACGAGTGGCCATCTCTGACCAAACCCTTGAGTGCCCGGTAATAGACCACTGGGTCAGCATCGTCGAGCAATGCCGTTGCGTGGGCCGCAATCGCGTTCACCGCATCCACTTCGTCCTGTAGCAACGGTCCAGGCGCCGCTACGTCATCGCCAGGTTCATCCGAACCGATCGGCGGCTCGATGGAAACCCCAGCAGAGTCAAAAAGGGGGTCTCGCGAAGTATCGGTGCGGTGGTCGCCACCGGAGTTCTCTCCAGTGGTGGTGCTCTGGTCTGATCTTTCAAAGGAGCCGACCGGTGGGTCTTCGGTTATTCCCACTGAGTCGCTCGCACCGGGCTGATTCCCATGCCCAGCGACGCTCGGGTGAGAGCTTTCCTCACTGCTTGATCCAGACGATTCCGATCTGGCGGCGCTGTCTTTGCCACCTCTGATGATCGAGAAGAGTCGGTGGCCTTCATCATCGGTACTTGGCTGCTCGCTGGAGTTCATCTTCACCTTCAGACCCGTGGGGAACACCTTGGGTTACCACCCGAGGTCACCACCAATCCGATTGCAACGATTACAGGTAAATCATTGACGATTTCTAGCGGCAATGGCTGCATGGTCCCCCCACTGTCGGACCATCACCATCGTCACCCGGAGCTGTGTCCCGGCAGAACTCGGAAGGCGTCGTAGACGCTGTCAACGGCTCGAAGCCTGCCCAGAAGTACCTCGAGGTGCGCAGCATCGCTCAGCTCGAATTCGAATTGCATCTTGGCAACCATGTCTTTGCCGACACGAGTGGTGGAGTCGATTATGTTCACGTGATTCTCAGACAGGATCGATGTGACGTCCTGGAGAAGTCTGGGGCGGTCCAGCGCCTTTACTTCTACCGACGCGATGAACTCACCCTTGTCGCCACTGTCCCATGAGACATCGATCATTCGCTCGCCGTGGCCACTAACCAGCGACACGGCATTGGAACAATCCGAGCGGTGGACAGAGACACCTCGTCCTCTGGTCACGAAGCCGACGATCTGATCCCCTGGCACCGGTCGACAACATCGAGCCATGTGCACGAGCATTGCTTCGTAGCCCTCGACGTTGACGCCCACCGGCTGGCCACGACGTCGATTTCTAGTCGGAGTGGGACTCGAGACGACCTCCTCACGCCCGGTCTCGACCCCGCGCAGCATCGCAGCGACGCGCGATGCCACCATTTCGGGAGCCAGATGGTGTTCACCCATCGCCACATACATGGCTTCCACGTTCACGAACTTGAGCACCTCGGCGACCTCGGCAAGCACCGGGCCCGCTTGGATCTGTTGAACCGGTAGACCCTCTCGACGCATGGCCCGGATGAGTGCCTCTCGTCCAGATTCGGTTGCATCTTCTCGACGTTCCCTGGTGAACCAATGGCGGATCTTGGATGCAGCAGAGCGAGTTGCAACGAAAGTCAGCCAGTCCTGACTTGGGCCGGCTCCCTCCACCTTCGATGTGAAGATCTCGACTGTGTCTCCGGACTGCAACTTGGTGTCGAGTGGCACCAACCGGCCACCAACTCGGGCGCCCATGCATCGGTGGCCAACATCCGTGTGGATCGAATAGGCGAAGTCGACAGGGGTTGCTCCAGCGGGAAGAGTGACCACGTCGCCGTTGGGAGTGAAGATGAAGACTTCGTCCTGATCGAGGTCGATCTTCAGGTTCGCCATGAACTCACCCGGATCGGTCATCTCTTCTTGCCAGTCAACGATACGACTCAGCCATGGCATTTCGTCCGAGCGATCCTTGGGTTTCGACTGCCCCTTGCCTGCCGTCGACTTTCCGTTGCTGTTCCGACCGCGCGTCTCTTTGTAGGAGAAGTGCGCGGCAACACCCCACTCGGCCCGGAAATGCATTTCTGAGGTTCGGATCTGCACCTCGATCGGTTTGCCCTCCGGTCCAATCACTGTGGTGTGCAGCGACTGGTACAGATTGAACTTGGGCATGGCGATGTAGTCCTTGATCCGACCAGGAACCGGTGTCCACAGTGAATGAATCGACCCGAGCGCGGAGTAACAATCGCTAAGCGAGCCCACGACTAGCCGAATGCCCACCAAGTCGTAGATGTCTTCGAACGCCTTACCCTTGACAATCATCTTTTCGTAGATGGACCAAAGGTGTTTAGGACGCCCCGTCACCTCAACCGAGACGTTCGCCTCTGCCAAAGTCGCGCGGACCTCGTCGATGACGAGCTTCAGGTAGACCGCCCGCTCTGGTGCCCGCTCGGCCACCATATGGTCGACCTCTGCGTAACGCTTGGGATGAAGGGCAGCGAAACAAAGGTCCTCGAGCTGCTGCTTCACCTCCTGCATTCCCAACCTGTGGGCCAACGGTGCGTAGATATCGAGGGTTTCCTGCGCCGTTCGTTCCTGTTTGAACTCTGGCATGGCCGCGATGGTGCGCATGTTGTGGAGCCGGTCCGCGAGTTTGATCACCAGCACTCGCAGGTCCTTGGCCATCGCGACGAGCATCTTTCGCATCGTCGCTGCCTGTTGAGCTTCCTTGGAATCGAAGTGAATTCGTTCGAGCTTGGTTACCCCGTCGACGATTTCAGCGACCTCAGAACCGAACTGTGAAGTCAATTCATCGATGGTTATGACGGTGTCTTCAACCGCATCGTGCAACAACGCCGCGCAGATGCTGACATCATCCATCCCGTAAGCCGCGACGATGGCAGCAACTGCAAGCGGGTGGGTTATGTAGGGCTCGCCGGATCGGCGGCGCTGGCCTTTGTGGGCATTGGCCGCGACGCGGTACGCCTCAGAGATCGCCGCCGAGGACTCCTTCGGGTGGAACTTCCGGAACTGTTTGAGGATCTCCTCTAGTTCCATTGCAGGCGGCTGGGTGTGCCGACGCCAAGGCAGAACTCGTGTCACTGTTGCCATGGATCACCTGCCGAAGAACCCATGGTTCTACGCTACCCATATCTAGGGCGCAGCGTTGGCAGGTGTTCAGATGTGGCCGAATTCTTGCGAAAAGTAAGGCTCAGCGCCGCTTTTTGCGCGGGCGGGGCGGGTGGCCACCGATATTGGTTGTCAACGGCGGGGCGCTGGGCGCAACTGTCGCGGCGGGACGAGGCATTGTCGACTTCTGTTTCTGAGGCTCCGCATCCTCGTGCAGCGCAGCCCACGAGGTGTCGTTGGCGTCGCCTCCACGTGCTTCGATCCGTGTACGGATTTCGACCCAACGCTCCTCGCGTTCCTTGAAGAACGCCGTGAGCGGGGTTGCTATGAACAGCGAAGAATAGGCCCCCAATGCCAAACCGACGAGAAGCGCCAGGGAGAAGTCGCCGAGCACCTTTTCGCCAAAGACAATGTTGCCCAGCACCAACATAACGACGATGGGCACCAGGGTGACGAAGGTCGTATTGATCGACCGGACCAGAACCTCGTTGAGCGACCGGCGTACCAGAGTCGTGTAGGTGTACTTGCCTGTACGGCCGTATTTGGTGGTGTTGTCGAGTATTCGGTCATCCACGACGATCGTGTCGTATAACGAGAATCCGAGGATCGTCAGGAATGAGACCATCGTCGCCGGAGAAACCTCGAACTGGAACAGCGCATAGAAACCGAGCGTCAAGAGAATGTCGTGCACCACACCGATCAACGCCGATGCAGCCATCTTGGGTTCCAGTCGCAAACCGATGTAGATCGCTATCACCACGAAGAACATGATCAGCGAGTTGCGCGCTGTCCGTGTGATGTCCTTGCCCCACGACGGTCCAACTGTGGTGACCGCAATATCGGTTCGTTCCAAACCGGCAGCCTCTGCGAGCTTCTTGGCGACTTCCTGGCTCTGCTCGATCGACTTGACTCGACCCGACACACGAAGGACGCGGGTGCCGTCACTGGTGGTGGCCTCCTGGTACTTCTCCCCCAGGTTCTCACCGATTCCGTCCATGACCTTGCGGGCCTGGTCCACGGTCAGTGTCTTGGAGGGAACCTCCCAGATCGATCCACCTTCGAAGTCGATCGAGAGGTTCAGTCCCCTGGTCAACAACAATCCAATCGACATGACGACAAGGACTACGGCGACGATGCCAACGGTCTTCCAAGTCTTGACGAAGTTGAAATCGTTACGGCCGGCGTAGGCGTCTGAAAAAGCGCTCATGCGTCCTCTCCTGTCGAATCGTTGCCAGCGGACGCGCCCACGGGAACACGCTTTTCATCACTAGGTGGCGTTTCACCACGGGAGCGGCGCTTTCGCCGCGAGCCCGAGTCGTCTTTGTCGTAGGACACCGGGATGCCGAATAGGCGTGGGTTGTGTCCCCATTCCGAATGGGCAATCCAGTAGACGGCTGGGCGTAACAAGAAATACGAGACCAACAGGTCGAGAATCGTGGTTGCACCCAGGTAGAACGCGAAGCCTCGGACCGGACCGACGGCGAGCCAGTACAGAACACCCGCACCGATCAGAGAAGCGAAGTTGGATGCAACGATGGTCGACCACGCATTTGAGAACGACTTGTCAGCCGCGGTCCGGAACGGCATCCCGTCGAGCACATCCTCTTTCAAGACCTCGAAATAGAGAATGTTCGAATCCAGAGAGGTGCCGATAGACACGACAATGCCGACAACGCCTGCAAGGGTGACCGTCGCGTTGAGGGTCGACATCACCACCCACAGCATCCCGCTCAGCATGAGCATTCCAACCGCCGTAACCAGACCCAGTAGGCGGTAGTACAAGGTGAGATACAAAAGCACCAATATCAAGCCGATGATGCCGCAGATGATGCCTGCTTCGAGAGCGCCCTTGCCCAAGGTTGGCGACACGGTCTCGGACTGTTGTGGCTTGAGTTGGATGGGGAGTGAGCCATAGCGGAGTGAGACGGCGAGGCGTTCAGCGCTCTCTTGGTTGAACGAACCAGAAATCGAGATCTGATCGGCTGCGAAGCTCGGGGTGTTGATTGTCGGCGCCGAAAGAATTTCACCGTCCAACACGATCGCTAGCTGTCCCTTACCCCCGCCCAGGTCCGGGCATTCGGTGGAACCGGAGTAGCACTTTGCTGCTATCTCGTTGAACTTGTCGATGTTGTTCTTTCCCTTGCGGAACACCGGGTTGACTTGCCACTGACCCGTTTCGGAAAGCCCGGCGGTCGCAGTCTTCACAGCGCGACCATCGAGAGCGACCGGGCCCAACCGGTAGGCAACCCCATCTTCGGTGGCAAGGACTACTTCTTGGTCGTCCTTCATGTCATCGACCGAAGTCAGTTGAGTGTTGAGCTGGCTCTCGAGGCTGTAGAGCTCGGCGAATTCTTGGGTCGAGACGTCCACGCCCCATTGGTTGAACGGTCCCTGTGGAGTCTCGGGAGCCGTGGTCGTGGTCGCGCCCTCTTCTGCCTCGGGCGTAGCTGGAGTCTTGGCCTGTTCGTCTTCAAGGATCTGCGTTGCAGTAACGCCTTCGGGGATCTTGAGGGACTGGCGAATCTTCTTGGCGTCGGCTTCAGCTTTCTTACGGTCGGATCCCTTGGGGATCTGACCGACCGCTCCAACCACGGGACGGAACTCCAAACGAGCAGTTGAACCGACTACATCGAGAACTTCCTGTTGGTCTTTCGCACCCGGAATCTGCACCAGGATCGTGTTGCCCTGACGAGAAACCTCTGGCTCAGCGACACCGAGGGCATCTACGCGCCGTCTGATGATCTCAAGCGACTGATCGAGCTTGTCGGCGCTGACGTTGTTGTCGACCTTGCCGTTCTTGACGGGCTGCAGGTTGACCGAGACGCCGCCCTGAAGGTCAAGTCCGAGCTTGGGGCGTTGGTCCAATACGACGGTCATCAGGACCAATATGGTGACCAAGCCAATGGAAAGGCTCAATGCGAGAACTGGGCGCTTATGCATCGGTGTCCTTCTTGGAATCCGCCGCCTTCGCCGAGGAGCCGGACTCTGAATCACTGTCGGAGGCTCCGCCGAGCGCTCCGGAGAGCAGTCCCTTGCGGGACTTCGACGCCTCCGCAGGCTGAGGAGCATTCAGATTCTTGGAGATAGCGTTCTTTGCGACTCTGATCACAACGTCATCATCGACTTCCAAGTGGAAGAGTTCGTCTTCTATGTGGGTTATGTGGCCAACGATCCCACCGGTCGTGACGACCTCGTCGCCGACCTCCACCTTGCGGAGCATGTCCGACTGCTTCTGCCGTTGCTTACGCTGGGGAACGGTCATCAGGTACACGAGCGCAGCCATTGGCAACACGAGAATCAGAATGCTCGCCAAGCCGCCGGACTGATTGTTCTTGGACTGAGCCAGGATGAAAGAAAGAGTGGAAATCGTCACAGGGCGACAACTCTATTGCGGCAAGAGACCGATCCGGGAAACCCCCGGCCCACGAATCTCGTGAGTCTCAGCCAACGTCCTTGCGTTCTGGTGACATCGACGCCCAGTTCTGGGCGACCTCAGCCCGCAGCGCGTCCAAGGTGCCGCCAGAGATCGCGCTTCTGATGTCCTCCACGAAACCCAGAATCCACGTCAGATTGTGGATGGTGGCCAGGATCTGACCGGTCAACTCCCCTTGGGAGATCAGGTGGCGTAGAAGTCCACGGGGATAGTTACGACACGTTTCGCACGTGCAATCGCTCGACACCGGTGAGTCATCGTTGGCGAATTCCGAACGTTTGATGTTGAGCCGGCCATTGTCAGTCAGCAGAGTTCCGTGCCGGGCAAGTCGGGTTGGAAGGACACAGTCGAACATGTCCACTCCCCGAGCGACTGCCTCGATGATCGACAGTGGATCTCCCACGCCCATCAGGTATCTGGGTTGATCCGCTGGGAGTTCCGCGATCGCAGATTCGAGCGATTCCATCATCTGCTCGCGGGTCTCGCCCACCGATAATCCACCGATTGCGTAACCATCGAAGTCGAGTTCAACGGTACGGCGGGCCGATTCGCGTCGCAGGCCGAGGTTGTCCCCACCTTGGACGATTCCGAACAGCGATTGATCCGTCGTCCTCCTGTGAGCACGTTTGGCCCTCGCTGCCCACTGGGCGGTGCGTTCGACAGCTGAGCGAAGTACGTCTTCAGTGGCTGGGAGCCCGGCGCAGACATCGAGCACCATTTGGATGTCTGCACCCAGTTGTTCTTGGATTCGGACAGCCGATTCGGGGGTCAGAAGGATTTTCGAGCCGTCATAGGTGGATCGGAACTCGGCTCCGTCGTCAGTCACTTTGGGCGACAGCGAGAAGACCTGGAAACCGCCTGAGTCCGTGAGCATGTGGCGGTCCCCCCAGCCGGTGAACCCATGGAGCCCACCGAGTGATTCGACAGTGTCAGCACCGGGCCGTTGCATCAAGTGGTAGGTGTTTCCGAGGACCACTTCGATCTGTGCACCGTGTTTGGTCGTGATCGAAGCCATCTGATGCGTAGCGAGGGATCTGATCGCTCCCCGGGTCGCGACCGGCATGAAGACCGGAGTTTGGAATGTGCCCCGTGCGGTCGTGACGCTCCCCCGCCTAGCCGAACCACAGCTGTCGGAGAGGTCAAGATGAAGCTTCATATCGAGGGACCTTCGCTGGAACCCGGCTTGCCAACGCCGGTCTGGGCTGCAGGTTCGTGGCGTAACAGCATTGCATCACCGAAGGACAGGAACCTGTAACGCCGCTCGATCGCGCTTTGATAGAGGTCCTTCCACCGACTGCCGACGAACGCCTCGATCATCGCTAGCAACGAGGTGCGCGGCATGTGGAAGTTGGTGAGTATGAGGTCCACCACCCGAAACTCATAGCCCGGGTGAATGAACAGTGCCGTATCACCGGAGAGTTCACCGGTCGCTGCAGCTGACTCCAACGCTCTGACCGAGGTGGTTCCCACCGCAATCACCCTGTTTCCGTTTGAGCGGGTCTCGGTGATCGCTGCCCAGGTTTGCTCCGGAACCCGATACCACTCGGTGTGAATCTGATGGTCCTCGACGGTCTCGGTGGTCAATGGCCGGAATGTGTCGAGTCCGACAACAAGTTCGACAGAACGAAGCTCCGCACCAGCAGATCGCAACGAGTCCACTACCCGTTCAGTGAAATGCAATCCGGCAGTTGGTGCCGCTGCCGAGGCGGGGCGTTTGGCGAACATGGTCTGGTAGCGGGAACCGTCGTCCAATCGGTGCGATATGTAGGGAGGCAACGGCATCTCGCCAGACACTTCCAGTGCCCGAAGGAGGTCGTCTCCCTTTACTGGTGTGTTATCGACCCGTGGAACCACCAGCCAACGACCCTCGCCCAGGTCGCGCGCCATCTCGAAATCCAACTCCCCGATAGCGGCGTGGATGACGTCACCGACCCGGAGCTTTCGCGATGGTCGACACAGCGCCTCCCATGCGAACTCGATCTGATAGAAGCGCGGCGCTAGGAGCAGAACTTCCCCAGGGCCACCTGTGG
>JAGQSZ010000216.1 GCA_020439285.1 Microthrixaceae bacterium | reverse complement strand
CATGTCGGTCCCAGACCTTTTCGACGAGGGTTCTCGGTCGGTCCGAAGAAGTTGTCACGTTCATCTCCTGGGTCTCAAGAGGCACATCCTGGCGAGCAAACTTTGCCGCGACTACTCACGAATATGCATCGTCTCAATATATGAGATTATAATCTCACCTGATGGAATACAGCGTAAGCGGCGTCGGAGTCCTTGACAAGTCGGTCTCGATTCTCGCGTCCGTAGGCGCACGCCCGATGGCGCTCGGAGAACTCGTCGATTCAACGGGTCTGACTCGCGCCACGGTTCACCGTCTGGCTGTTGCGCTCGAAGCCCATGGACTCTTGCGCCGTGACTCCGAGGGCAACTTCGCTCTCGGGCCCAATTTGATAGCCCTGGGACGCTCGGCGGTCGAGCAGTTGCAGATCACCGAAGCCGCCGCCCGCCCGATGGAGGATCTTCGGACAAAGACCGGCGAATCAGTGCAGTTGTACGTTCGGGACCGCGATTCAAGGGTGTGCATATCTGCTCTCGAGTCGCCCCATGGTCTGCGAACGATCGTCCCACTCGGTGCAGTACTGCCGATAGATCGTGGATCGGCAGGTCGGGTTCTCGAGGGCGAGGTCGAAAGGGGCGCCTGGGTTGACTCCGTGGGCGAGCGTGAATCGGGGGTGGCCTCGGTGTCAGCTCCGGTGATGGGGCCAGACGGGTTGACGGTCCTAGCCGCAGTAAGCGTCTCGGGTCCGATCGATCGAATGGGCTCGCACCCGGGGGCGGCTCATGGTCAAGCAGTGGCGGACGCTGCCAAGGCGATCGAGGTCGCTCTGCAGCACTGATGTCCCAGGCAGTCAGACCTCAGCTGGGATTTGGCTGATCGTCGTCGTCATCTTCTGGACCTTCAGCTGCTGAATCTCTCCGCATGACGCGGCTACGCGCACGTTGGTTGCGTTCGCGTCGCTCCACGCGTTCCATCACCTCGATGCCCTCTTCGAGTTGATCCAATTCTGATGCGAGCGCGTGGAACACCGATAGACGATCTTGGCTGACGAGCCCTTGATCAGCGGCTTCGAGGAGCCCGCATCCGGGTTCGATGGTGTGGGTGCAGTCCGCGAAACGACAATCCTGGGCGAACTCGACAAGGTCCCCGAACGCCTTTTCGAATCCATCGTCGGCTGCCCACAGCCCCACGCCCCGAATCCCGGGTGTGTCGATGAGTAGAGCGCCGTTGCGTAACTCGACGATCTGGCCAGCGGTGGTCGTGTGGCGGCCCCGTCTGTCCGATTCCCGCACCTCGGCTGTGAGCTGCACCGGCCGACCCGCCAAAGCGTTGACCAGACTGGACTTGCCTGCACCCGACGCTCCCATGAGCACCACGATGTTGTCGGAACCGACCAAGGGGGACAGTTCTTCCAACCCGTGGGAATCCAACGCGTTGACACACAGAACCTGGGCCTCGGGAGCGAACTCCTGCGCCGCTTGTCGGTGGGCCTCCATGTCCTGTGGGCTCACCAGATCGGCCTTGGTCAACACGACGATCGGTTGAGCACCGCTTTCCCAACTCAGAACCAACTCGCGTGCGAGACGCGGAAGGTTCACACCCCGATCCATAGGCTGCAGGATCAAGACCGTGTCCATGTTCGCGGCCAGAGCCCGCGATGAGATCTGCACCTGGTCACGGGCAACACCCGGCGATCGCCTTTCGAACACGGTGCGCCGATCGAGAATCTCCTCGATCCTCCCGGCGTCGGCGTCGAGCGCGACCATGTCGCCAACTACAACGCGTCTGGCAGACTTCGCAGCGATCACCAACATCTCGACGCCATGGCTGGGACTGACGGTGATCCCGCCCTTGTCGATACGGGTCACCAAAGCCGGCACGAGTAGACCACGGTCCGCGCTGCGCCAGATAGACGCCCAGTGCTCGTTCCAGCCTGCCGGCCACGTTGACATTGCATGAATCGTGCCATGGAGCACTAGGTCATGTCCGATTCCAACGGATGCGAACCTACACTGCGCGCATGGCCACCCGTGACTCCCACGCCGATCAACCCGACGTGATCGCTGCCATCGATATCGGCACGAATTCGATCCACATGGTCATAGCACGGGTGGTGGCAGGAGGGCGGCTCGAGGTCGTCACCCGCGAAAAGGACATGGTCCGTCTCGGTTCGGGCGTGGGGGAAATGAAGGAGCTGTCTCCAGAGGCGATGGATCGTGGAGTCGCTGCGTTGAAGCGATGTGCGATCCTGGCCGAGTCATTCGGCGCACCCGTGCGAGCCGTGGCCACCTCGGCGATGCGAGAGGCGAGCAACTCCAAGGAGTTCCGCCGTCGCGCCCGGGACGAGGCCGGGATCGACGTCGACGTCATCTCTGGAACAGAGGAAGCCCGTCTCATCTACTTGGGTGTACTCCAAGCGCTACCGGTGTTCGACGACAGCATCGTGTTGGTCGACGTCGGCGGTGGATCCACCGAAGTGCTCTTTGGCCAAAGTGGCAGCGTCGAGCATGTCCGCTCGGTCAAACTCGGTGCGCTACGGATGACCAACAAGTTCTTTCCTGATGGCAACGTGCTCGAGAAGTCGGTGAGCAAGTGCCGCAAGCATGTCCGATCCAAAGTCGCGTCGCTGGTGTACGAGAGCATCGGGATTGAACGCTCCGTAGCGGTGGTTTGTTCGGGGACGGCGCTGACGCTCGCTGCCATGGCGATCCAACGGCGCGGTGGCGAATCGCCGATGAAACTCAACGCCGAGACCTTCACGGTCACAGAACTGTCAGCATTGGTCGAGGAACTTGCGGCCGCGCCGGACCTGGACTCACGGCGCATGGTGCCGGGCCTCGACTCGTCCCGGGTCGACATCATCCTCGGTGGGGCGATCGTCTTGGAACAGGTCTGCATAGCGCTCGGTCTCACAGAACTGACCGTCTCGGAGTACGCGCTGCGTGAAGGAGCTCTACTCGACGCCATGCAACGACTGGGTGTCGCAGGTGCCGACGAACTCGCTGGGCTTCGACGATCCTCTGTGTTCCACCTCATGGGACTCTGCGACGACGACCCGGATCACTCGATCCAGATCGCGAGACTCTCGACGATGCTGCACGATGCGCTCTGTTCCCGGCTCGGTCTTTCGAACGAGTCTCGGGAACTGCTCGAGGCAGCAGCGTTGTTGGCGAACGTGGGCTTGTTCATCGCCCATTCGGCACATCACAAACACAGCTATTACGTGATCCGCAACAGTGAGCACCTGATGGGGTTCACCGACCGTGAAATCGAGATAATCGCCCAGACCGCCCGCTATCACCGCAAGAGCGCACCGAGTGAGAAGCACGCTGAATTCGCGGCGTTGTCGCCTGCCGACCAGCAACTTGTTCGCTCTTTGGCCTCGATGTTGCGGGTAGTCATCGGCATGGACAGGAACCACGATGGCCGTGTTGCAGCGGTCAAAGTCGTGGCCGAACAAGACTCGGTGACCCTCGGTCTGGTGCCCGCAGACTCCCGGGAACTCGACCTGGAGGTGTACTCGACATCGGACCGGTCCCTCAGCCTGTCGGACTGTCTGGGTGTCCCCGTGGCGGTCGAGGTAGCGCCGCGAGATGCAACTGGATAGGAACCTCGTCACAGCAAGCCGGTTAAAACCCGAACGAGTGGACGGCAACAGCCAGAAACGACCATCGCCATCCACTCGATTGAGAATCTGGCTCTATAGGTCTGCAGGCAACACGCGAATGTGCAAGCCCGCGACCCGGCAGGTGATTTAGTTGTTCGAGCGACCCTGTGCAGCGATCTGCTCGAGGAGCTCGACAACGCGCTCCTCGTTGGTGGGCTCAGATGCATCTTCGCCAGACTTACGACGCTCAGCCATCGCGTTGAGCGGTGCAACCACTGCGAAGTAGAGAGCCGCCGCCACCAACAAGAAGTTGATCGCGTCAGTGATGAATGAGCCGTAGTAGATCTTGCCGTGGCCGAGCTTGAGAACCAGCGAATTGAAGTTCGGCTTGCCGACGATTGCACCGACGAATGCCATCAAGACGTTGTTGGTGAACGAGGTGACCACTGCACCGAACGCTCCACCGATGACGATACCGATGGCCATGTCTACGACATTGCCTCGCATGATGAAGTCTTTGAAGCCCTTGAGCATCAGGTTCTCCTTGTGTTGTTGAACGTTGTGGAAAAACTTACTGCCGTGATTAGCCCGCAAAGGTGACCCCCGGCACATGCGCACACCTCAGAGGAGTTTCACTGGCCAGACGCACCGGCGGGGGCCATCGGCTGAGGCGATTGACCAAGCAGTCAAGAGGATCGGTAGTCTCGGTGCATGACCGAGTCTGTTCCCGACGTATCTACCTCATCAGCTCAGCCACGTTTCGACAGTGTTGAGGAGCTGCGTGACTCGCTCCGCAAGGTCGATTACCTCTCCGATGAAGGCATTGCCGGCATCGTGTTTCTCGCTGACCGGCTCGGTAAACCGGTGCTGGTGGAGGGTCCTGCGGGAACGGGTAAGACACAGCTCGCGAAGTCGGTCGCAGAGGTTCTCGGCGCTCGACTGATCCGTC
>JAGQSZ010000215.1 GCA_020439285.1 Microthrixaceae bacterium | reverse complement strand
TCGCTCAATCAGACATGTGATATTCGACTGAATACCCAAGTCGTCCAGCAGTGGCAATGTGTTGGCTAGTGAATGCTCGGCCCCACCACCCACGCCCATGGCGTCTATGACGTGCAGGACCTTCAAGACGATCTCCTATTCGATACACGGCGTAAGCCTCGTGACACCAGACGTGCGAGAACCATGGCTGCAGGCAGCGGATCCCTCGGATCCATCACGGCTTTGATACGGCGCTGTGCCCTGGCGAACGCACGACGATCGGTCAGAGCTACCCGCCAGTCGCCGGGTCGATGGTTCAGACGGTTCAGCCAAGCGCTGCCGACCCACCCAGCAGCGGGTGACTGCACCGGAATGACCGGTGGGACCGACCCACGGGCCCGGTTGTTGTACTCCATTAGCACCGTGTCGACCCCGGCTGCAGTGGCTAGGAAATGGATCGCCTCCAACCGAGGGTTGAATTCGATGAACCATAGGTGGCCATCGGAGCGTATGAACTCGATCCCGCCTAGGCCCGTGAACCCCGATTCGTCTAGGAACTGAACGGCACCGGTGGCGACATCGGGAAGGTCGACGGTCTCTCCCCATGCCATCACCCCACCCTCAAGACCGGACTGACGACGCTTACGTCCTGTGCACGACGCCGTTGTCGAGCGATCATTGCTACGCCAGCTGATCGCGAACTCGACTGCTTCATCCGGCGCGTTGATGTAGCTCTGCACGATCAGTTCAGCGCCTGTACCGATGGCGTCAGTCATTACCGATTGCAACTGGTCTTCGGTGTGGCAGAGCTTGACCTTGAAATAGTCCTCACCGGTGCTTGACCATCTGGTGGGCCTTACGACGACGGGCAGCACAAGGTCGGACGTCGTAGCGATGTCATCGACTGATCTGACCTCCATCCACGGGGGGACCTCCAGCCCTGCACGTTCGGCCACTTGCAGCGATAGCGCCTTGTCGAGAAGCGTTTCGGTGACTGACGGTGTCGGTATGGATACCTTCCAACGCTCAGGGGTGGACCCCCTGGTCTTGTGCAGATACTCAACCAGTCGATCACTCAGCGGTATGACGACGACCTCCGCATCAGGACTGGTCTCTTGATCCAGCCATGCCCGGGTGCGATCCATAAACGCAACGGGATCCGAGGTTGTGATGTCTTGTGCAGCGACACAGAAGCGGCTCCAGCGGTAGATGGTGGACCCCTGGCCGGCGGTTATGACGAAGACCGGCACTCCGGTGCGACCTAGGGAACGGATTGCGTGCAGCGTGCTGCCCCAGACCTCTTCGGCTAACAGCACGCATGGTGTCGGCCGTTCGGTCCGTTGCCCCGGTTCGGATGCGATCATGATTCGGTGTTGGAGAGTGTGATCGGTGGCCGCGGTGGGAAGTGTTGTTCGTGGTGGAATGCGCGACCTAGGACGAATGTGGTCCAGTAGTCGCCCCGGTGGCGCCAGCCGATGCGTTCCAACGATCGAATGGATGGGATGTTCCAATCAAAGACGAGCCCTGTGATTTGGTTATCCGGGTCAATGCTCATGGCGTAATGGTGGATCATGTGACTGAGCAGTGCTCTGCCCCGGTAGTCGGAGGCGACGAACGATCTACATGAGAAGTGTGTATCGGGTCGAAGGTGGAGCTCCCGGGAGACCTCAGTCACGAAGAACCCACCCCGCAGCATCCATGTGCTGGCGGCGATCCGGTTGCCGTCACGGGCGACTATGCACGTGGCGGCCTGGTTACGGAACCGGGCGAGGTCCGCCTCGTTGAGATACGGGTTGTTCTCAAGCGCCAAGTGCCAGTCATCCTGGTTGAGGAGGTCGATAACCAGGCCGTGGTCATTCGGGGGTGCGACACTGTCTCCGGCTCGTATCCCGAACTCACCGATAAGAACCTTGCGGTAGATCGCCTTGCGCCACACCAACCGCAGTGCCTCTCGTGGATGAGATTCGCGTAACTGTTCCAGTCGTGATTTTGGTTCACTCATATCACGTTGAATCCCCGACCATTGTGCGGAAGAACGCCGAGTTGTCGGCCACTTCGGCCGGTGTCGCGTCCGCTGTGATCAATCCGTTCTCGATCAGCAGGATCCTGTCACACGACCGTAGAGTGGAGTATCGGTGTGCAACGATGATTGCCAGACAACGTGAGGGCAGATCCTCGAGAGTCTTTCGGATGGCAGCCTCGGACACTGCGTCCAGCGCGCTGGTTGGTTCGTCCAAGATGAGGATCTCGGGATCGCCGGCTAGGGCACGGGCGATCGTGAGACGTTGTTGCTGGCCGCCTGACAGAGCTCGTTCGTCAGGGCCGAGACGGGTATTCATTCCGTCAGGAAGCGCATCTATCTCGTCCTCGAGGTGTGCCGCGCGAAGCGCAGACCGGATCCGTTCCGGACCCATATCACGAAAGAACGAGACATTTTCGGCAACGGTTCCGTTGACAAGCACAGCGCGTTGGGGAACGAAAGCGACCCGTTCACCGAACACCGCTGCATCCACGTCGTGTGCCGGAACCGTTCCAACCATGATCGAACCGCTGGTCGGCCGTCGAAGCCGCAGGATGAGTTCAACGAGAGTCGAATTCCCTGCTCCGGATGGCCCGACGATTCCAACGAGTTCACCGGAGTTGAACACGACATCCATGTCTTTGAGGACTGGTGTGTGGCCGTCATATGAGAAGCTGAGGTTCCTTAGGCTGAGAGGTGTGAGTGAGTCAGGATTCTTCGTTCCCCACTCGTCTTGTTCGGTGCCGAACAGCCTGATCAGCGAAACAATTCCGCGGGCGTACGCGCCGGACTCGGCGATCCGCTGATTGGCTGTGACCACTTGCTGCGATGATGTCATGGAGCGGATCAGCAGCAGAACCACTGCCCCAAGTGCAGCAAGGTCAGCGCCGGGTGCGACGTTCGTTATCAGCAGAAGGCTCAGTACTGCCGCTCCTAGAAGAGCGGACTGGAAGATCAGGGGGATCGTTGATGAGAGGAACCGTACGCGCCTTAGTGGCAATGCATTGAGATGCAGTTCTTGGTCGATTCTGTTCAGGACAACGTCGCTGACGTGGAAGACCTCCACTTCGCGTTGGAGTGACTCGACCTGAGTCATCTGCGCTGCCAGCGTGCGGCTCAATTCGGCGTATTGCTCTGCGGACGAATAGTGCCGTTGACGTAGTGGGTATAGGAGTCCGACCAGAATGCCCCCGATCACGGCTATTCCCATCGTTGCCAAGGGGTTCACGACCAATGACGTCCCGCCGAACGCGATGAGTCCACACAAGCTGGTGGTTAGTCCTGCGAAGCCGTTTGCCAGATCGCCTGTGATTCGTCCATGGGAGACCATGACCGTAGTCAGGTCCCCCATAGAACGGGATGATCTGATGTTGTAAGAGGTGTTGAAATAGCTGCGGAGAACCTGGCCTTGAGCATTCATCATCACCTCGACGGCGAAATGAGCGGCGATCTGTGAGCTCCAGATTATGAGGACGACGCGAATCGCTACTAGGCCCAGAGCGGCTATCGCCGCTGTTGATTGGGAGACTGAGAAGAAAGCGACTTGAACGTGATTGCTGCCACGGATGAGAGTGTCCGCCGTTAGGGCGACGATTATCAATACTCCGGACTCCGCTAAGCTCCCGAGGAACGACGTTACGCCGAGAAACGCGATCCTCATCCGGCTGTGGGCTGGGAGGAACGGCCTTAGATGTCCCCAGTCGCTCCAACTACGCAATGGTCGGATGCTGCTCACAGAGTCGATCCTGCTTGTGGGGTTCGCTTAGAGACCGAATTCACGATCTGTAAGCTATAGTAGGTAGTCATATTTCACACATGTGCTGCCCGCTGATTGAAGACCGATAGTGGCAGATGTTTGTTGCGGGTGGTGATGGAGAAACGTGAAACGGGACGAGGAAGCGAGCGAACACGTTTCGGTTTGCTGGTCGGAACTCCATCGGATCTGACCGACGGCCTTGAGACGCTCGCTGCCTTACAGTTCCTCCCAACGGTGAGCGAGATCCTTGATCGGTACGACCCCCACGAGCCATCGGAGCGCACCTATGTGATAGCCAATGGGACGTTATGGGCCGACACCGCAGGTACAACGCTCGCCGATCGTCCGAACATCGTGCCCTTACTCGTCTCGGTCGGACTACCACGTGGTGAGGATCCATCGAACCCGCTTGTCATATCGAACGAAGCACGTGAGTACTTTGCGGCGAATGGACCGATCGGATGTCGTGACTCAACGACCGTTGATGTACTGGCAGAGGCTGGCGTACCGGCGTACCTGTCAGGTTGTCTGACTATGACCTTCCCCGAGTACAACGGGAGGCGCTCCGGCAGCTTTGTGTTCGTTGACGTAGCCGAGGAAGTCCGTGATTCCGTATGCCGTTCTCTAGGTGTCGAGTCGATGGACATCAGAACTATGACCGCACAGATGCCTGGCCTGCCGGGCGGACTCAACCGAAGATTCGTCCGGCTCCGTCAGATGGCTGAGGCGCGTCGGATTCTTCGGCTGTGTGAGCGGTCTGCGACCGTCGTCACCACACATTC
>JAGQSZ010000214.1 GCA_020439285.1 Microthrixaceae bacterium | reverse complement strand
GAGCAACTTCATGATGATTGCTTCGAGCCCTCGTGGAAGCCCCGAGATGTGTGTCGAGGGTGGCTCCGGAGGATCTTGGACGTGACGGTAGGAAATGGCGAGCGGGGTTTCACCGCTGAAGGGCGGTCGGCCAGTCACCATTTCGTATAGGACGACACCAAGTGAATAGAGGTCGGAGCGTGGGTCGACGGCCAGACCCTGAGCTT
Source organism: Microthrixaceae bacterium (assembly GCA_020439285.1). Lineage (GTDB taxonomy): Bacteria > Actinomycetota > Acidimicrobiia > Acidimicrobiales > Microtrichaceae > JAGQSZ01. The sequence continues at coordinate 4,333 of JAGQSZ010000214.1, read as the reverse complement.
GTTCCGGTGAGAAATAGGTGGCGGTGCCCATGACCGAACCCGCTTGGGTCAGGTCCTCCGCAGGTGATGACAGAGCCCGGGCAATACCGAAATCGGTGACCTTTGCCTGACCGGACTTGCTCAACAGAACGTTGCCGGGTTTGACGTCGCGGTGAACTACTCCACGAGCGTGCGCAAAGCCCAGACCATCGGCTACTTCGGCGGCGATCTCGGCCGCTCGGCGTGGATGCAATGGACCTTCGGATCGCAAGACCTGGGAAAGCGATGGCCCGTCGACGTATTCCATGACGATGAAGTAGGTGCCGTCCTGAGAACCCCAGTCGTAGACGGCCACCACGTTCGCGTGGGTGAGACTGGCCGCGGCCTGTGCCTCACGGCGGAACCGTTCCACGAAGCTCGGATCGGTCGCGAACTCGGGCACGAGTTCCTTGACGGCAACTGGCCGGTCGAGCACACGGTCACGGGCCAAATAGACCTGGGCCATGCCGCCGCGCGCTAGACGACGGTAGATCTCATATCGGTCGTTCAGGACGCGGGGATTCTCATCAGACATTCGCAATCAGCGTAGATGGCGGAACGTTACGAAGGTGTCATCTGGACCGCCTGTTCTCAGGTCCGAGTGGACCCGTGGCGCAACGAGGGCTCTGGCCGGGGTTCAACCGAAAGCAGCTTGGAGAACCGCCCGGGTGATCGGCCCGGCGATACGTCCGCCGGTACTTCCCGAATTTCCCGGAACGTTCTGGACCATCACGGCGACAGCGATCGAGGCAGGCTGACCTGGCTTTCCGGCGAATGCGATCATCCAGGCATGTGACCGCGGGGGATCGGTACCCAACTGCGCGGTACCGGTCTTTCCGCCCACTTCGAGTCCGGGCAGCTGGATGCTCGAAGCGGTGCCGTTGTTGACGACGCCCAACATGGCAGATCGCAATACCTCTGCGTTGCCAGCAGAGACGAACCTTTTCCATTCGCTTGGCTTGTAGGTGTCGACGACTGAACCGTCCCGAGCTTGGATCCGGTCCATGACATGGGGAGTCATCACGCTGCCCTCATTGGCCACAGCGGCAGCAATCATGGCCATCTGCAGCGGAGTCGCAGCAACGTCGTTCTGGCCGATGCCGGTCTGAGCCAGCGCCGCCGAATTCTCATATATAGGGGCGGTTTCCTCTGGTCGGCTGATCACTGCCCCGAAGTCCGTCGGATAGCGGGACTCGGCCGGACGAGGAAGGTCGAGGGGCACCTTGGAGTTGAACCCCACAGATTCCGCGGCGGCGATCATCGGCTCGGGGCCGACTGTCTCAGCAGCCATCCGCGCAAACGCTGCGTTGCAGGAACGACGAAGGATTTCGAACAACGCGCCACCGCAGTTGCTGCCATCGAAATTGCGAATCGCACGGGTCGTTCCGGGCGGCGTGTAAGAGGTTTCGGTCGGGTAGACCGGCTCATCGGCAGTGACCTTGTTCGATTCGAGACCTGCGGCAGCGGTGACCACCTTGAATGTCGACCCCGGAAAGAACCGATCTTGGAAGGACCGGGACAACAGTGGCTTCTCGGGGCTCGCGTCCAACAGGATCTTCACGTTCTGGGCTTGTCCCTGGTCATTGTCGGAGATCGCGTTCGGATCGAAAGTCGGATTCGAGTACATCGCGAGGATCGAACCCGTCGCAGGTTCGGTCACGACAACAGCACCGACATTGTCCCCGAGTGCGGTGCGGGCAGCTTCTTGGAGGCGGGACTGAATGGTCAACACCACTTCGCCCTCTGAGGAGGTCTCGCTGAGGAATCCCTTGAGTCGTCGCAAGCGAAGTTCGGGTGTGCGCCCCGTGAGTTCGTCGTTGTATGACCGCTCCACGCCCGTCGAACCCAACGAGAACGAGTAGTAGCCGGTCAAATGCGCGTACAGATCACCATGCGGATATTCGCGTTGGTACTGAAGTTCGCCCTTTTGTTCATGTGACGTGGCCAGGATGACGCCATCGGCACTCAAGATGTTGCCCCTGGGCCTGTTGAAATCACGGACCTGTTGGCGTGTGTTCTCGGGACGGTCGTTGTACTCGGCGGCTTGGAAAACCTGGACCTGATTCAGCTTCACGAACAGTGCCAGGTACGCGATCAGGATCACGATCGTCAATGCCTTGATCTGCCGGGTCATTTCGCGGCCACCGGAGTCTGTTCACGGTGTTCTGACTGATCTGAGATCCGGATCAGGAGCGCCAACAACAAGTAGTTGGCGACCAGCGACGAACCTCCATATGAGACGAACGGAAGGGTCACACCGGTGAGTGGCAGCAGACGTATCACGCCCGCCACGATGATGAAGGCTTGGAACGCGATCAGCGCGGTGAGCCCGATTGCCAACAATGCGGCGAAGGAGTCTCCGGCGCGTTTGGCGACTCGAAGTCCGCTGCCGGCAAGTAGCAGGAACGCGCAGATGATCGCGGTTGCGCCCAACAGGCCGAGTTCCTCGCCGATCACCGCGAAGATGAAATCGGTTTCGTCCTTGGGGATCCGTCCACCGACACCTAGGCCCGGGCCGGTGCCCGTCACCCCACCCCAAGCGAGAGCGTAGGTGGCTTGGATGATCTGGTAGCCCTTGCCTGTCGGATCGACCCACGGGTCGATCCAGACCGTCACCCGCGTCTGGACGTGGCTGAAGGTCCGCCAAGCGAAGTAGGCCGCGCCGGCGAACAGGGAGACACCGACCGCGACATATGTTGCGCGACCGGTCGCCACCCACAACATGACCATGAACAGAATGAAGAACAGGAGAGCGGAACCCAGGTCCTTTTCGAAGACCATGACTATCAACGAGACTCCGACAGCAGCGAGGATCGGAGCGAAGTGCTTCGGGTCCGGCGTGTTGAACGGACCGATTCGAAAATTCGCGACGCCGAGCAGCTTTCGTTTGTCCATCAGGTAGCCGGCGAAGAACACCGCCAGAGCGATCTTGGCGAGCTCGCCAGGCTGGAACCCGATCGGTCCGATCCGTACCCAGATTCGTGACCCGTAGATCGAGCGGCCGATGACGGGAAACATTGGCATTACCAACAACACGACTCCCACGAGTCCCGCTGTGTAGGTGACGCGTTCAAGTGCACGAACGTCACGGATGACGATTAGCACCACGACGAAGCCGAGGACAGAGATAGCGCTCCAGCCTGCTTGTAGACCAGCGAGGGAGTTGTTCAGGCGCGCGATGAACACGTATCCGATTCCGTTGAGCAACAATGCGAGCGGTAGGAACAACGGATCGGCCAGCGGCGCCAACCGTCGCACAGCGATGTGGGAGACCAGACCTAGACCGAGGATCACTGCCAGGAAGCCGACGATGTCTGCTGGTAACGACGCTGTCTTGCCCAGACTCGCGAGCGCGTAGGTGGCGCACACGATCATCGCCGCGAGGACCAACAGCCCGAGTTCTGTGGTTCTGCGCCGCTTGGCTATGCGGCGAAACGCTTCTTGTTGGAGATCCTCTGAAGGGGCCTCGGACAGTGTTGAGGTCATCAGCCGGGAACGGTGGTAGCTGTCGGGTCGAGCGGTGCGGTGGTGTTCGAAACGATGGAGTCAGTCGCTGTTGGTGACGTCGACGTGGTCGCGATGGTGGACGTCGTCGTAGCCGGAGCAGTGGTAGTGGTTGATGCCGTGGTCGTGGTGGTTTGAAGATTGTTGATGAAGTTCCGGGCGTCGCTCTCGCTGTTGTAGTGCTGGCCGCTCAGAACCTTGTCGCGAGAACTTTCAGTCAAATCTTTGAGCGTCAGATCGGACGCCACGTGAGCTTTGGACGAATTGAGCAGCGGAACCGAACTGACCCGGCCCTTGTGCATCACGATCTGTTGGCCGCTGGCCGCGACCGTCCACCCATCACGGAAATAGGTGGCAGCTGCGGTCAGACCAGCAGCAACGATCAACACCAACGCCCCTATGAAGGCTGCCGTCCGCCATCTGGACCCCTTGGCGACGATGGCGTCACTCGGACTGGCCTCGACCTGATCGCTTTCGATCCCGTCGGCTTCGCTCAGATCCTCTTGTCGTGGTGCAGGAGCAGCGTCGGACGCGGAGTTGTCGCTGTTATCGATGTTGTCGGTGTCGCCATCGTCGGTGTCGCCATCGATCGTGGACTCCTCGGTCTCGGCTTCACCGAAGGGACCGGCGTCATCGGCGGCTTCTGATTCAGCGTCGGTTCCGGAATCCCCGGAACCCTCGGAGTCGTCCGACGGTCTCGCATCTGAAGGGACTATCGGAATGGACGCCGTTTCGGTTCGTGGGTCGCCGTCGTCGATGGTCCCAGAAGACGTGCCCAGCCATCGGAGTCGAGAACCGAGTTCGCCCGGTT
>JAGQSZ010000213.1 GCA_020439285.1 Microthrixaceae bacterium | reverse complement strand
TTGGTCGTTGAAGACCCAGCCGACCTTCTCTGTCGAAATGAAGCGTCCAGCAGCGGTGTCAGCATTGGAAACGAGCGGTCGCCCATGACCGATTGCTTCGAATAATTTCACCGGCATCGCAAAGTCCCTGTAGGGGTGGGGTCCCATGATCAAACAAGCGGCGTCGGAGTTTGCATAATGGTCATCCAACGCTGGCCCCGATGAATGACAGATCTCAACGAGGTCGGTCAGATCCTTTGGATAATCAGCGAATATTCCCAGTTCCGACTCGGGGAAGCACAATGTCATTTGAACTTTGGGTAGGAACTTCAATGCGCTCAACAACATGGTCATGTCGTAGATGGGTGGGGTGATCGAACCCACGTAGAAGAGCCTCAGGCCGTCGGAGGGTGTATTGGTTCGCTGCGTGTCGGACGTTAGGCGAGTCGACATTCCGGGCGGAAGAGCCTTGAGGTTCAGACCCTCGCTGCCTGGAACCGATGCAGCCATGCCCAGGCTGGGTAGGTAGACAATGTCCAGGTACTGGCGGTACCACGCCAGATCGAAGTGGTAGAACGCTGCGGAAGCGAAGCGCTTGGGAAGCGGAACCTTCCGGCGGTACTCATCGAATCGCCAATAGACATCTCGGTAGAACAGGCCTGAAGGTATGCCAGCTTGTTTCAGTGTCCGGAAGAACTTCGGATCGGCGATCGGGTGTGTCGGAAGATGGTGGGTGTCACTCAGCGCTGTTGGAGACGTGACGCATTCGCTGTAGCAGAACTCGAAGCGTCGTCCATCACGGATCTGTCGTCCGAGGTGCTTCATCATGGGTACGCGCTCAGATGAGTATCCCGTTACCTCGACTACCTCATATCCGATTGCCCGGAATGCGTCGAGCATGCGGCGCGGTCTGATCTGACTTCCGGTTCTGGGATTGTCGAGCACAGGTAGCGGATGGTGGAAGAGGATCTCCCGACCACGGGCTTCCGGATGCATCGGAATATCGTAGTGGCGCGACACGCTGGGACAGAGATGCGTGAATCGAAGCTGTCTACCAAATCGTGGTTTTGAATCAACGTGTGAATTTTGCTCGAACTTCTCGCATGATCGACATTGCTCCACCGATGTCGATCAGTCTGCGAGCGGGCAAGTTGACATTGCGGCTGATCTCTTTGGCGTATATCGATGCGGCGACTGAATACGTCAGGAATGACACCACCGCAGCACCCAATACCGGGGAGATGGACAGAGCGATGACGAGAGCGACGGTGGACAGGACCAATACCCCGGTTTCGATGGCTGTGACCACTCCTGGGCGGTTGAGGCTTCGGAGAATATTGCTGAGAACTCCGTTGTATTGCAGCAACAGAGACGCGACCATCAGGACCAGCGCTGCTGGGAGTGCAGATTTGTATTCCGGGCCATATAGCGGCCCCCACAGGACAAGCGTTGCAAGAATTCCACCCACGCCAAGTATCAGCACCGACCCCAGCCCGAGAGTGATTAGTCGAATAGCCCTTGCTGGGCGTTCGTCGTCGGCCGCTCCTGAAACGAATGGCATTGACACCGCCATGAGACCGCGCATTACCGGCAGTGTCAGTTGACTCCATCCGGCCGCAGCCGCATACAGACCCAGGTCGGGTTTGCTGACAAAAGCTGCCATGACCAACTGGTCCAACTTGGCGTTGGCCGAACTGGGAATGGTGCTCAACGCTGATTTCAGCCCGTAACTCGTGAACTCCGACAGCTCTGCCTTCGGTGGACGTGATCGGCCAGAAGTGGCACGTAGAACCATGAAGGTGATCACGACGAGCACCATCAGCATCAGAGCGAGGTGTAGCCACACGACCATCCACAGTGAAGGTGTTGGCTGTAGAACCCCGATGAGTAGCGCTATGGGCCAGATCATTTGGATGAGGAAAGTGAAGCCGTTCCAGGACCGGTAGAGCCCCAGCGCACGAAGGATCTCATAGGGGATCTCGACGAAAGCCTGCAAGGGACACAACAGCAGGTAGACCCTGAGCATTCGCTGGTCGCCGGCGTTCGAGGTGAGTACGGGAGCGAGTAACTGTCCCAGCGCAAACACGGCCAAGGATCCGATCGCGCATCGACTCAGCGACCACCGCCAGAAGACTCTGACCGAACGGCGCTCTCTGGCCCCAAAGTGGATAGTTGCGAACCCCAGACCCAGCGACGCGAGTTGAGCCAAGATCTGAGGCAACAGTTGAACCGTCACCAGGGTTCCACGTCCGGCCGGTCCGAGCCGGTTCGCCGCGATCGGAGCGGTGACAAACACGACCAACCCGATTACGAGACTGGTTCCTGTGGTGAACATCCAGTCGCGACGAAGACTGATGTCCTTGACCTCGGCGTTGTCGTCCAGGTGGTTGTCATCCAGGTGGTTGTCATCCAGGGATTCATCGTTCATTGCGTGAAATCCCCTCGGGATCAAACGACGCGACCACTACCAACAGGATCCACATATATGAGAACCAGCTGATGAAGCTCTCTGTCATGTGTGACATGACAATGAAAATTGCGAGTGTGAGGACAGCAGCATTTCTTGGACCCGGCTCACGTATGAGCCTCCTGAAACTGAACCAGAGCGCCAGGACGATCATTGCTGTAACGAGCACCATGCCGATCACGCCAAGGTCCAGTCCGGCCTCTAGAACACTGTTGTGTGCGCTTCCGGCACGTCCGATCGTCCGTGGTTGCATAGAAGCGCCAGTTCCCCAGTAGGTGAAGAATCCGTATCCCCACAGGGGCTTGATGAGGATTCGTTCCCAGACGATTGGCCAAACGTCGAGGCGTTGTTTGATTCCAGAAGTTCTACTCAGGAACGGAACAGCGACGACAGAACCGACTACGGCGACCAGTGCCGAGGTCACCCACACTGCTATCGCTCGGCGACGATCGTCTCGGCACCACTGTGTCGCCCCGAACCAAGTAGCTGCTGTTATCGAAATGGCTATAAGAAGCGCAAGAATTGCCGTCTCGGAGCTGGACTTGACGAGCGGGACGATGGCGACGGCGATACATGCGGCACTGATCGCATATACCCACCGTTGTGATGCGAGTAGCGCCATGCCGATAGTGGCGATGATGAACATCGCCGCGATCGGGCCAAGGGAATTCGGGCTGGTGTAGATGCCGTTCCAGTTGGTGCTCGGCTGGGCTATTCCCATACCCGGTCTGAGGACCACGACAGCGATACTCGCGGCGGTAGCCAGACCTGTGAAGGTGAAGATCACGGTCCAGAGATGCTCGAATTCAAGTGATGCCAAAGCCCAAGCGATCAGGAACATCGCTACGTACACTGATCCCCGCCAAAGAGTCTGTCGAGGAATGATGCTCCAGGTTGTCGACGCCACTGCGAGCGCGGCGAAGATCCCTCCGAGAACCAATGGAAGGTTGAGGCGTTTGATCCGACGGTCGAGCGCCATGCTCAACCACACGCAGCCGCCGACAAAGCCCGTGAGCACGAATCCGTATTTGATCGGCCGGCTCTCCCACGATCCGTCGACTCCGAAAAGGTGTTTCGAGACGAAGTAGACCGGCCCGGTTGAAAGCGCGATCAGGATGAGAGTGAGTACGGCAAGCTCAACCCGTTGACGGGCTCGTTCGGGAAAGGCGAACCAGCTCAGATCCAACGGGGTCGGTCAGTCCTCGTCCGGTTCGATCACCACAACTATCTGACCTGCGGTGACCGATGCTCCCGCCTCGACCTTTACCTCTTTGACGGTGCCGGCCACGTCGGACGTGACAGGGTTCTCCATCTTCATTGCCTCGAGGACGACCAGCGTGTCACCTGGGGAGACTGTCTGCCCCTCGGCTACTTCCACCTTGATTATGGTTCCCTGCATGGGGACAGCGATCGAACCACTGCCAGCTGCAGCTGCTCCGGCGGCCGCTCCGCCTCGGCGCTTCGGCCGTGCCTTGGCGCCGCCGCCACCGCTGGAAACCACGAGCTGTGACTCCGGTACGAAGACAGACACCGCGAAGCGTTTGCCGTTGACCTCGACATCGAGGTCCCGCTTCACCTTTGGCTCGGAATCGTCGGCCTCGGTTAGTGCGCCTGTGATTCCACCGACCCCGGTCAGATCGAGAGTGTCCTCGACCCACTTCGTCGAATGGCGCAGCGACCTGAAGTCCTCATGACGCAGAATCGCCAGATCTGCAGGGATAGTGGTTGCCACACCCTCGATCACGGTTTCTTCCAGCGCTCTGATCATTCGTTCAATCGCGACCTCACGGTTACGGCCCCAGACACACAGCTTGCCGGCGAGGTTGTCGTAGTACTGGCTGATCTCGTCGCCGCTCTCGTAGCCCCCGTCCCAACGAACACCGAATCCCGATGCGGGCCGAAGCGCCGTAATAGGCCCAGGTGAGGGGAGGAACTTGCCTTCGGCGACATCCTCACAGTTGATCCGAACCTCGATCGCGTGACCATCGATTCGGACATCGTCCTGTGTGATTGGGAGTTCTTCACCTGCAGCAACACGCAACTGCAACTCGACCAGATCGAGTCCGGTCACCAATTCGCTAACAGGATGCTCGACCTGCAAACGGGTGTTCATCTCCAGGTAGTAGAAC
>JAGQSZ010000212.1 GCA_020439285.1 Microthrixaceae bacterium | reverse complement strand
CCCAGCCGTACCGCGCGAAGTTCCGTCGTGAACACCAGTCGAGGACGCGGTTCGCGGCGTCCTCGCTGCCGCACATCTTGGTCACGTCAGGGAAGCTCAGGTCGCCGTCGTGCAGTGACTTGATCAGCTTGACGGCAAGTTTCCGCAGCGGCTTGTCGCCAGGGTTGCGTGGCGTGAGCACACCATCGAAGGTGGATACGTCGTCGTTCCACAGCGCGTCGGAGACCGCCTGGCGATCAGCAGGGACGGCGGACAGCGGCAGCATTTCGTCCGTTGTGTTGTACAAGCACCATTCCGTGAGACGTACCAGTGAGTGCTTCCCGGCGAGGTCGGGGTCAACCCACACGGCGTCGGGGATGTCGCTGAAGCGGGTGTAGATGGTCATGATGCGTCCTTGCGTCCGAGGTACCGTTCGAACTCCCCGTCGCCATCCCAAATACGGAGCATCGCCTTATCAACTTCCCGTATGCGTCCTTCGGCTATCAGGTCTGCCGCCGCGTTGAGGACTTTCATTGCGGTCTTGCGCCGCATCGGGGGCATGATCCAGTAGATAGCCCGTAGCGGGGTCAGGGGCATGGTCGCGTGGAAAGTGCTACCAACAGCGTCGGTGTATGGGATCCAGCGAACCCGTACCACGTCCGACTCCGTACACCATTCCATCGTGTTGTATCCGGTAGCGGAGTCGGACTCTCTGATGTCACGTCGGATGGGCTCCACCAACGGACGCGGGTAGGTTGTTTCGGTCATGTCAGTTCTCCTCCTGTTCGGAGTTGAGCCTGAGTTCGGTGTCCTTTACATCTGCCAGATAAGCCATCACACCCAATGTGCCGTCGCCCCGGTCGTCGCTGAGCTCGCGGCGCTGTTCGACACACGCAGACGCAAGGCTGAACTGGTTTTCCAGCTCTTCTTTCGTGTGTGTCGCCGCGCGCCACGCCGCTTCGAGAAAGTTCTCCATAGTTGACTTGTTGTCCACCGCTGCGTCTGAGTCACGCTTCTCGTTGAGCGCAGCGATTCCGAGGGCAATGCCCCAAAGGAGGAGCTTTGTTTCCGTGTCCATTTCTCAGTTCTCCTGGTTTGTGTTGTTGCGGTGGAAAGTGAACTCAGCGCGTTCTGCATCCCAGCCGAACTCGTAGAGTCCGTCGAACCAGCCAGCCATCGCTCCCGCGATGAACACCCATTCCTCAAGCTGTTCGAGCGCCTTCTTGACTTCGTCTTCTTCCATAGAGCCACCTGGCGAGTGCGTCAGAACGCTGGTGATGAACCGCATGACGTTCTCCTCACTGATCGGCGGCACGCTATCGGTGACGGCTGAAGGGGCGGTTGTTGATTCGGTCATTTCGAGTCCTCTCGTTTGTTGGGGTTGACCGGACAGATGTATTCGGAACTAGTCCTCTTCGTTGGGATCCCAGGAGCATCCCGAGAGTCCCCATTCGTCTTCGTCGGGGATGCCCTCGACTTCGCGAGCGAGCTGGTAATCGCCGTCGTAACGGAGATAGGTGACGTAGGCGAATTTGCTCAGGCTCTGCATGCCCTCGCACTTATCGCTGACGGTGGTGGAGAAGACGCGCATCGAGCCGCCAGGACGAGTGGACTTCGAAGTCGGGCACCCTTCTTCGTGAGCGATTGAGCTGCGGTCGCTGTTCGTGCCCCAGGGGTGCTTCCACATGTCGCATCCGCACCTGGATTTCCCGGTGGGTGTCCATCCGTCCGCGACGAGGAGGGAGTACCAGTCGGTCTCACGCATCCACTCGTTCAGACAAGGACTCTCGCGACGGGGTTCGTCACCGTCTGCATGACTGGCGAGGATCAGCTTCGCCCTCTGCTCGGAGGCGATGTCGTTGAGCCATTCCCACAGCGGGTGCCCTTCGGTGATGGGCGTGTTGATGCGCGCGTTCAGGTAGCGGGCGATCTCCTGCGTATCACGCGGGACGGCGACATCGACGTTGTGGTAGTAGGCGTCCAGGTGGGTACCATCAGGCTTCTTCCAGACCCAGGATCCAGCTCCGACGACTTGGCGGTTCTGTTTGCCATCGCCGCCGAACACGTCAATCCCGTACTTCTTCCCGGATACCGCATCCAGACCCTCAATGGGTTCTGCCAGCGTGACGTACCAGTGCGCTCCGCCCTTGTGTTCGCCCGCGTACCGTCCTGCGGTGATCACTGTCGGAGCGCCGAGCATCTTGCAAAGGAAGGTGAACGCGTCGGAGCGGTCGGCGTCCAGGACGACACGCTGCAACCCGCTCGGGAGGAGTGCTGGGATGAGCCCCATTCCCCATTTGTCCGGTGCGATACGCGCCCACGCTTCGATCTGGGCGGGGTCGTCGGAAGCGCGGTTGACCCAATCGTCTCCGGGGTGGTTTTTCCCGTGCAACAGAGGGACGACACGGAAGCCTTTCCAGGTCGCGTGATGCGCCATGTAGCGAAAACCTTGTTGGGCGTCCTCCCACACTTCAGGTGGCTGTTTCACGTCTACGCTCAAGGCGTAGTCCATGAGACGCTGCTCGATCTCGTTCGTGTTCATGCCGCTCCGTTCACCACGGTGTTGAAGAGATTTGAGGCTTTGGACTCGGGGGCGTAGCGGGCGACTTTGCCGTCCTCGACGGGGGTGAGGGCACCGCTGTCGGTCGCCCGTTTCAGAGCCTCTTTGTAGTGTTTTTGCTGCTTCTTGCTGAGTGCGCCATACAGCTCCGTGCCAGTAGCAGGCTTGGACGGGTCGGGGCGGGGTTTCTTCAGCCAGGTCGATGCGCCGATGATCTTTGTGGCGTTTTCGATGATCTTCGCCTCGGCGTCGGCAACATCCTTTTCCTTGAGGTAGTCGATTGTCGCTTCGCGTGCCATGAACCGTTCCGCGTCGGATTTCCCCGCGTCCTGCGCATTGACAGTTTTCTGCGCGGCGGCGGATTCCACGCACATCTCACGGGTAATGCGGCTGAGGGCGGTGACGCACCCCGCCCAGTGCCAGGCTTCGCGGTCTACGACGGCTAAATTGCCTTGTCCTGCACGCCATCCCGCGAATATCGCCGCAAGGCGGATGCGGAGGTTGTTGGCGTGCCCGTCGAGAGGGTCAAGATCCTCCGACGCCCTGAGCGCGCGAGACCTCTGCGCGCGAAGGATGCGGCTGATCTGCTTGCTGATGATGACGCCATTACTCGGACCCCACACGTTGATGGCGGGAGCCGATTGGTTGTCCAGATGCCCCGCAGGGTGTCCGAGGATGCGTTCGACCTCCGCCTTGTGGAGGTCTACCTCATTAGGTGCATCGTCGTCGTCTTCGTCCTCGTCGCACTCCGGGGCGTCTGGATCCGCAAGCTGAAACCACAGCAGGCGCTGCAACGTACCGCCGGTGGCGTCCTCCAGCAACACACCTGCGTGGTCGGGCTGGGATCCGACGTACATAACGAATCGGTAGGAGTTTTCCTCCAAGATGCAACCGATCCCTGACTTCATGCGGCTGATAGATGAGTCACCCACGCGCTCCCCGGAGAACAGCGACCGCAATGTCCCGTCCAGAGTGGAGTTGGAGTTTCCCGCCTTCGCGGCGAAGCCGTCGATCTCATTCCAGTGCGCGACGACAGGGTCGTAGTGACGTACGGTCTCTTTCCCCTTGCCGTCCGCTGTGGGTACCTCTTCGAAGAACTCCGCGATAAGCGCTTCACCGGAGGCAGGGGTGACGTTGCGGTATCCGCCCATCGGGTGCACGACGGTCATAGGGGTGTCGAGGGTCATGCCCTTGCCGAGCCCCGATGGTCCAACGAGACAGAACATGAAGTTCAGTGGAATTGGGCGGGTTCCCATCCCGGTGTGGATTATCACCTTCCCCGCGTCGCACGCGGCGGTGCCGAGCGCCTTGGCGAGTGAGGCTGTGGGGTTACCCGTCTGAAAGCCACGGGCAATTTTGGCGATCAGATTCAGGAGCGGGATTCCGCACTCCATAATTTCCGTGTAGAGCTGGGCTTGGGTGAGCTTATTCGGGTCGCACCACTTGCCCGCTGCGTCCTTGATGAATTTGAATGACGGTGTCGAAGCCAACATGTAAGGATGTGTTGGCGTTGACGTTGTCGGTGGCGGGGTTGTATCCGCCCCATTCTGTGTTATGCTTGACTCGCTCATTTTGGTTCCTTTCAAAAACCGCCTCGTAGCTTCCCGGCTGGGGCGGTTTTTGGTCTCTGTTAGACGCTTCTCTTCTGGCGGGCGCGGCGGAGAAGCAAATGCCCCCACACCTCCAGGGCGTCCTCGGAACGAAGTGCCCATACGCTTCCGAATCGGGTGGCGGAAATGCGCCCGTCGTGAATAGCTGCGAGGATGGCGGATTGCGTGACGCCGAAAGTATCCGCGCACCACCGCGTAGTCACAATTTCCGGAACCGCAGCTCGGTCAATTGGAAGTTCAACGGTGACGGTCATTGCCGCTCCTTTCATCTGGAGTTCTAATATAACTCGGTTTATCCCAAATTGGAGCCCAGCTCACAAAACAAATTTGCACATTGTCGTGAATGGTGTTGAGGCGGCATTAACACAGGTCAAGCATGGTTTTCAGTCTGTAACGCGGCGGTGATTGAATAACAGCAGGCAAACGGG
>JAGQSZ010000211.1 GCA_020439285.1 Microthrixaceae bacterium | reverse complement strand
CGGGTCCGTTCACCGATCCACACCATGTGCGCCGAGCAGTCATACCAGGCTCCGGTGAGCGAATCGCGCCGGGTCATGGCCTCCTCGAAGCCCAGCAACAACGCCTCATGGCTGGTGAAAACGTCAACCTCGTGGATAGCGGGCACGGACTCGTGGTTGAGGCCGCACGCCTCCATGAACCGAAGTGCCCGTTCGATCTCATCGGCGAGTTGAACGTAACGCTGGCCCTCGGCGCTCGATGCGACGAACTCCTGGTTCCACTGGTGCACACGGGACAGGTCCGCGTAGCCGCCCTTGGTGAATGCTCGCAGCAGGTTCAGAGTGGACGCAGACTGGTTATAGGCCTGAATGAGACGTGAAGGGTCAGGTGTGCGTGAATCGGCGTCAAAACCGATGTCGTTGACGTTGTGGCCACGGAAACTGGGTAGATCGACGCCATTGACCGTCTCGGTCGGCGACGACCGCGGCTTACCAAACTGGCCAGCGATCCGACCGACCTTCACAACCGGCACACCCGCTGAGTAGGTCAGGATGATGGCCATCTGCAATATGACCTTGAGCCGGTCACGGATGGAGTTCGCCGAGTACGAATCGAATGACTCGGCACAATCCCCGGCCTGCAACAGGAATGCCCGTCCGGCCGCGACTTCGCCCAAGGACGTGAGCAGTTCGCGGGACTCGCCAGCAAAAACGAGCGGGGGATAGGTCTGGAGAACCTTGAGCACGGCTTCGTGCTCAGCCTCATCGGGCCACTCCGGTTGTTGCTTCGCCGGGAAGGACCGCCAGCTACCTGGGTGCCAACCCTGGGGCGAGGTGGTTAACAATTCGGGGGAGTCTGAGGCGGACATCGGCAACAAGGATACTCGGCCCTGCAAGACGGTCCCCAAGCGCCACCGTGTGAATAGCGACTACTACACAGCCCCAGACCCCGTAACGCCCGCTTTGTGAGCGGTTGTCAGTCCACAGTTGCCAGAGCCCGATGCCTGACGGTCTCTACGGCTCGCTTGACGAGTCGTCGGGCTGCTTCAGCGGTCACGCCCAGGTCCTCGCCGACTTGGCGGTAGCTGCGACGTTGACCATCTGTGAGGCCGAAACGCTGTTCGACAGCGCTACGAGCACGAGGATCGAGAACCTCCAGAAGCCCTTCGAGCCAGATCGCATGCTCCTGGTTCATCAATGCTTCTTCAGGACCGGGAACAGAGTCGGCCAGTATGTCCACGAGTTCGCTTGAGTCGCCGTCACCAATCGTGCGATCCAACGAGGTTGGGGTGGTCAACCTGTGCAGTTCAGCGTTAGCAGTGTCGAGTTCGGTGACATCGCCCGAGGACTGCCGCAACGCAGCACGGAGAGCCGCAGACCTGTCGCCTGGAATGCGGATCAGCGACGCCTTCTGGTCGAGCGCACGGCCGATCGACTGGCGAATCCAGAACGTGGCATATGTCGAGAACTTGAAACCCTTGCGCCAGTCGAACTTGTCGACAGCGTGTTCCAAACCGATGTTTCCCTCCTGGATCAGGTCCAGTAGGTCCATCCCAGGAGGCAACGGGTAACGCCGGGCGATACTGACAACCAGTCGCAGGTTCGCCCTGACGAACTGCTCCTTGGCCTCGAGCCCATCCCTGACAGCCTTGCGAACCTCTCGGCTGCGGTCACCAGCGTCCAGACGCTTCCTGGCTGCCACGCCTCTCTCGACGATCTGCGCCAGGTCCCTCTCCGAGTCGGCGTCGAGCAGTGCAACAGCACCGATCTCGTTCAGATAAAGGGCAATGGATTCGCTCATGTTGGACCCGCTTGTCAGTTCGCGATCTGGCTGATTCCGGTCGACCCGGAAAAGTTCTTGTCGTGAGGTTGTGTTTTCCTCACCTTGGAGATATCGGCGTCACAAGAACTGAGTTGAGGACAACTGAACGGATTTCTGCGACTAGGTTCCCAACGATGTCAGGACGTCGTGTCGGAATAATGGGAGGAACCTTCGATCCACCCCACATCGGACACTTGGTCACCGCAATCAACGTTCGACACGAACTGGGACTCGACGAGGTCCTGATGGTGGTTGCCAATGAACCCTGGCAGAAGGTCGATTCCAGAAAGATCTCCCTGGCAACAGATCGATACGAGATGGTCCAAGCAGCTGTTGTCGACGACGAAGGTGTCGAGGCCAGCGATATCGAGATACGACGAGGCGGCTCGTCATACTCGGTGGACACACTTGAAGAACTGTTGGCCAACGAGCCGGGGGTTCAACTGTTCTTGGTGCTGGGCGCCGACGCCGCGGCAGGGCTCGACTCCTGGGAACGAGCCGATGATCTGGATTCGCTGTGCACGATCGTGGTCGTCGACCGCCCCGGTACGACGAGTGAACCGCCGGAGCGTTTCCAAGTGGTGAACGTCGAGGTCCCACGTCTCGAGGTCTCATCAACCGACCTGAGAGCACGGGTTCGCGACGGCCGTCCGACCACCTACCTGCTCCCCGAGAGAGTCCGTGAGTTGATAGAGGCCCGCGAACTCTATTCTTGTGGGGAATGAACAGGTTGGGTCTTTGACTGCCACTGACGAATTGACAGATAACTCTCCCGGGGAGCCCTCGGCACCAGGTAGCGGCAGCCCACGAGTTGTGCGTGAAGTCGCGCGGCGTCGCAAAGCGGCGCGTCGTAAACGTCGCGCAACGTCGGTCGTTGCTGCGTTGACCGTCGTGTTTGTCGTCGCCGTCGTTGTCCTCGGCCTGGTGGGATGGCGTGCGACCATGCGGATCACCGGTGGCCAGGAACTCAAGATCACTGATCCCGCCGCCCCCGGCTACACAGCTGAGGCAAAGCCAACCGATGTTCAACTGCTTGCGCTGACGAACTCCGACGGGTCGCTCGCGACCATGCTGATGCTCTCTGGCGGTGCTGGTCTGGCGGAACCCGTTGCAGTGCCGGTGTCTGCGGGTCTGGTGGTCTGGGAGTTCGAGGACGCGGGACCTGCAACGGTCAGAGACCTGTTCTCCGATGCCGGAGTCGATGTTGTAGCGCTTCGACTCGGGGTGGACCTGACATTTGGGATCGAGTCGAGTGCAGTGATGCCAATCGCGGACATGGAACCACTGTTCCGTGCCATGGGACCGATTGATGTCGAACTCCCCGACATCGTCTACAGCGTCGACGAGACGGGGGAGCGGACCATCCACTATCCGGCAGGTCCGATGACTCTGGAGCCAGACCAAGTGGCCGAGTTTCTCTCCTTCACGGGCGACGGCGAGGCTGAACTCAATCGTGGGCTTCGTATCAAGCCGGTCTGGGAGAAGATCATCGCTGCGTACCGGTCGAACCCGGATGTGATCAAGACCGAATCGGAGGTCTCCGAGAACGTGCCACTGTGGGGTGAACTCGCCGAGTCGAAGAACAAGAACATCGACGTCGACAAGTTGGTCCAATTGGTCCCGACCAAGGTCATTCCGCTGTACACCTCGCCGCCGGTCTACTTGGACCAGGTCGACGGTGACGCAATACCCGCGTGGATATCGAGCTATGTGCCGTTCCCGTCGGCTGCGTTCCCAGGGCAACGCGTCGTGGTCAACCTGCTGAATGGAACCACCGACAACTCCGTGCTCCAACGGGTCTCGCCCCGGATCATCTCTAGTGGGGGAACGATCGGAATGACCGGCAACGCGTCATCGTTTGACGTTGCAACTACAGAAGTCACCTATTCGAACCCGGCTGCCGATGAGCGTGCCCAGGCAATGGCAGCTGAGCTTGGAACCACCGCAACCAAGGTGGAACTGCTTCCGAGTGGTGTAGATGTCCAAGTGACCGTCGGGAAGGATCTGCTGTGACCGAAACGCCCATGAGTGAACCCGAGTCTCCAAAGGGCGGCACAGGCGATCCCAACACTGATCTGGAAGCGTCGATGGCTGCTGCCGCGTCGGCTGCGGCGGAGTCCAAGGGAGCACTCGAAATCGTTGTGCTCGATGTGTCCACCACGCTCGGGATCTGTGACTACTTCGTGATAGCCACCGCCACGAACATGCCGATGGCAAAGGCGATAACCGATGAGGTCGAACGGGTCCTGACCGAGAACTTCGAACGCAAACCTCGTTCGGTCGAAGGTGCGACCGAACGTCGTTGGACCTTGATGGACTACGGCGACATCGTCGTGCACGTGTTCATGTCCGAGGACCGCGACTACTACCGGATCGAGCGACTATTCGCTGACGCTCCCACCTTGGACTGGCGGTCACTGGTTCCGACTAGCGACTAACACGGGTTGGGTAGGCTTCGTGCCCATGGCAGGACAAGTACGGCTCGAAGTCGACGGCCCAATTGCGACGATCACCAACGATCACGACGAAAAGCACAACGCCTTCGACGACGAGATGGATCTGCAACTCTTCGAGATCCTGGGCGAATTGCGACAGATGCCCGAGTTGCGGGCCGTGATCTGGCGGGGCGAGGGCCGCTCGTTCTCATCGGGGCGCGACGTCGGATCGATCGGCACCGTGAAGGTGGAACTCTCACACCACGAGTTGATGCGCCGGGGACATCGCGGCGTTCAACAACTGTGGGATCTCGACGCTCCGGTGATCGTGGCGTGCAAGGG
>JAGQSZ010000210.1 GCA_020439285.1 Microthrixaceae bacterium | reverse complement strand
CGGAATGGGGTCTGCCGTTGCCGTAGCGGGCGCCGCGATGTTTGATCAAGCAGCGATCCCGATCGTGGGCGTGCCCTTCTCGCTCGGCTTGTCCGCCTATGTCACCTACATGCGGGGCCGTTCAGTGGAGATGATGCGCCCCGAATTGGACCGTGTGCTCGAACTCGCCGCGGTCGGGCCGCCGCCGAAAGCCACCAAGAGCGTCGGGTCCGCAGCCAAACGACTGATGAGCGGTCGCGGCGACTGAGCCCGTCGCCAGTTCCCTGCGCCGCTCACGGACCGTCTCACCGTTCGATAGGGGCAGCCCACGCCCAATGAGACCGGTAGCGTTGGGTTCGTGATCATCGCTACTTTCGACCCGCAGGAACTCGCTGACGATTGGGCCGCATCGGTTGACCGGCTCGCATCCGATGACGTGATCACGCGACTGTGGCGCAAGGATCACACCGCCGTCTCGGAAGACCCGACCGAGGTTTCGAACCGGCTCGGTTGGATCGACGTGATCGAACGCTCCCGCCGCGAGTGGCCCAACTGGGTGCTGCACGCGGACCAGGCAGTCGAGACCGCTGACACATCGGGAGCGGGAATCGAACACGTCTTGGTGCTCGGTATGGGCGGCTCGAGCCTGTTCCCCGAGGTGCTCTCAAAGACCTTCGACCCGGGGGCTGGGTTTCCGTCATTGATGATCCTGGATTCGACGGACCCTGCGGCGGTCATCCGTGCGACACAGGCCTGTGACCCGGAACGTACCGTCGTGGTCGCGTCGTCGAAGTCTGGCACCACAGTTGAGACCCGGTCGCACTTGGCGCATTTCTGGGCACGCCACCCCTTCGGTCGCAGCTTCACGGTTGTCACCGATCCGGGCTCGCAACTCGAAACGCTCGCCCAGACCGACAGCTACCGATTCATCGCGCATGGCGATCCGAACATCGGCGGACGATTCTCGGCGCTGAGCGCTTTCGGGATGTTCCCAGCGGCACTCATGGGTCTCGACGGCGCGGCGCTACTCGATACAGCATCCGAGACACATGATCTGTTGGGCCCTGACGGCGACGTGAGCGACAACCCGGCGGTCCAACTCGGGGCGCTGATCGCCGTCGCCGCACGAGCCGGTCGGGACAAGCTCACCTTCGTGATCGAGGACAGCCTGTCTGCGCTCGGGTCCTGGTTGGAACAACTGATCGCCGAGTCGACCGGTAAGCACGGCACGGGAATTCTGCCGGTGGTGGGTGAGGACGTGACGTCCCCCTCGCCTGAGACGCGGACCTACGCGATCGTCGGCTCGGCCGAGTTCATCGCACAGCACCGACGGGACCATCCAAGTGTCCCCGGTCCTTCGGTCCAATTGGTGGTCGAAGAACCAGAGGATCTGGGATCGCAGGTCTTCTTGTGGGAACTCGCGACAGCGGTTGCCGGAATCGTCCTCGGGATCAACCCCTTCGATCAGCCTGACGTCGAGTCAGCGAAGAAGGCGGCACGGGATCGACTCGGCGGTACATCGGATCCGGTGAGCGAAGTGACGCTTGATGACGCTCTCGCTCTGCTACGCGAAGGTGACGCTCTGGTGATCGGCGCATTCGCCGACCCGGCACTCTGGGATGGTCTGAGTGCTGCTCGCGGCGTCTTGTCCCAACGCACGGGCGTTCCCACGACTCTGGGGATCGGGCCACGGTTCCTGCACTCAACTGGACAGATGCACAAGGGCGGACCTGACCGCATTGTGATGCTGCAGGTAGTCGGCGACGACGATGCCGATCTGTCGATTCCGGGTGAGTCGTTCACCTTCGGTGAGCTGATTCACGCTCAGGCCGATGGAGATCTGCAAGCGCTTCATGCCGCCGGCAAGCGAGCCGTGCGCGTGCCGCTGTCGGAGTTGCTCGCACTCGGCTGACGCCGTCTCGCAGTGGCTGTCTCGCTCGTCCCCGCCCAGCCGCGACTTTTGTGGAGTTCGTGTTGCTGGCCAACAGAAACTCCACAAAAGTCGCGGAGGCGGCTTGTCGCGGAGGCGGCTTTCAGCGGAGCGCTGCAGCGAGCCGACTCAGCCCCGGTTCAACCGGCTGGCGTCAAGGTGACCCGCAGCTGAACTGCAGCGGCGGGGTCGGCATTGTCGGTGACTAGCTCCACGGTCCGGTGCACCTTCCCAAACGTGCTCTCGGTGGAACTGATCGTCACGTCACCATCGGGATTGAGTCCCCACAGTGGAGATCCGTGCAGGATTAGCCGCTCTCCAGCAACAGGCGTAGGCAACTTGGAGTCGGTCACGAACTGTGTGGCCGACGTTGGGGGTGCAAGGAAGATGATGTCGGTCTGTTGACCGTTTGGATTGGCTGCAGATCGGAACCCGGTCATGTCGGCGGGGAACGCCAAACCGCTCGACTCACCGATCTCTGCAGCGGTGCCATCGTTGGGGGGCAGGGTAGCGGTGGGAGCCAGGGAGTCTGTCGATTGACTGCCATCGTTTCGTGACCCCGAATTATTCCCACCCGAAGTCGACGAGTCGCGACTTCCGAGCACGATCAGGGTCACTGACAGGCTGAGCCCAATTGCGAGCGCGAAGGCTATGGCAACGTTGAGCTTGGGATTGATCCTCTTAGCCATCAGCGACCATCAACTGATGTTGGTAGATGGCATTGCCGTGAGAACCGACTGCATGGCTAAGGCCCGCTGACGCGAATACCCAGAACGCCGAGATGATCGAGGGCACAAGCCCGATCACGCAGGCGGGTTGGCCTTCCACTCTTCGAGAACGGCGACGTACTCAGCGACCTTGTCAGCAGGAAGGCGCTCGGAGAGTGTCTCTTCGAACCCGTCGCTCCACTTCTCGATGTCGAACTCCTCTTCATCAAGGGTGGTGCGCTCGTGGAGCACAACGTCCATCAACTCATCGGCGGATAGAGAGTCGGCCCATCCGGGCATTCCGCCACCAATGGTCTTGGTGATATCGGCGTCGCCGAACTTGTCGAGTCCAGCAGCTTGGAAGCCTGCCGAACCGAGAGCGACCCAAGCGACCTGTGAGGCTGGCTTGGTGAACACCTTGGAGACGCCCTCAGGGCCGACGAGACCGGGGTTGGCTCCGGAGCCCTCACCTGTTCCGCCGTGGCAGCCTGAGCAACCCTTACCCGAGTAGACCTGGGCGCCAGCGTCGAGTGGGCCGAGTTCCTTGGGTGTTGGTGGGTCCAAGGTCAACATGTACACGGGCGCCCACAGGACCAGACCAATGAGAACCGGGATTGCCCAGAAGGGAATCTTCTGGCGGCTCTTGGCAGCCTCGACCCAAGGAGCGACTGGCTCCGGGGCCTTGGGTGCTGGTGCAGCTGCTGGTGTAGCGGCCGCTGGCGTCGCGGCAGCCGGGGTCGCTGCGGGTGCTGATTCGGCCGCTGCAGCTGGTGCCGCCGCGGGCGCGTCATCACCGCCGCCACCACCGATGGCTGAGCGACGGGCTTTGCTTCGTGCGAGAAGGTGTTCTGGTATTTCAGTCAACGCTGCCTCCGCGGCGCTTGGACAACGACATCTCGTGTCTGAAGATCGTCGCCAACAATATGCACTGAGAGCGGGTTGGGACCAAGCCGAGACCAACTTGATTCATCGAAGGCGACTTCTGAGGTGACTGTCTCGGCATTCCTCCGCACCGCCAAAGGCTACACAGAGTGCGCCGCGGGAGCATGACTTCGGTGTCGAAAGGCGGACCTTCGAGCAACATGTGGTCAATGATCCGAACTCCAGAATGTGCCTCCCGAGGTCGGACCGTGATAGATACGTCCAAGCAGTTTGGATGTACTTCGCGATGAAGCACGTCCTTGCGACTTGTGAGAGCATTCACAAGTCGGCATTTGATTCGCAGTTGCACTGATAACTGATGAGATACTCAGATGGGTCAGGAACCCGAAACATGAAAGATCTGAATCACAGGACAGCCCGGGATCAACATGGCTCCCGGCATGACGAATCACTCGAAGTCTTCACCGCGGCCGCGTGTGTGGGGCTTGACTCGTTGTCCGTCTCTAAGATGGGTGCACGGAGGTAATCCATGGTCGCATTCCTGACCACCATTCTCGTGACAGCACTGATGGTGGCACCGATATTTCCGTACGCGAAGAAGCGCCCGGTCGGAACCCCCCTCACTTGGGGTGAAGCGATGGCCGGCGCGGTCTACATCTTCTTCATCCTGTTCTGGATCTACGGTGTCCTTCCTCACCAGTGGCTGACCTGGGCCGACGCAGAACTCGGTTGGCGACCAGACGTCATCTGGTTCGGTCCCACCGGTCAGATCACGCTGCCGTTCGTCGGCTGGTCCCTACAGACCCCATGGTTCCCGATCATGGTCAATGCTCGGGCCGTGCGTGACATAGTCGCCGTGCTCATCTACGTCGGACTGCTCGGTGGTCAGATGTGGATCTGGGCCTGGTGGCAGAATCGTGGCAAGCGTGCCGACGCAGCGTCCGCATCAGAACCCACATCCACCTATGGCCGTCCGCTGGTGAAGCGGGCCTGAGAGTCAGGGAGGCGTCATGGCAGTAACCGATGCGAATCCGCCAATGCCGGAATTCCGACAGGACTATGTCCTCGAGGAAGTAGACGCCGACTACTTGGCGCGCGCCGTCAAGCCCAAGCAGTTCATCCACATC
>JAGQSZ010000209.1 GCA_020439285.1 Microthrixaceae bacterium | reverse complement strand
GATGGTTCGATCGTGGCCTTCGTGTCTGAAGCAGCCGATCTGGTTGAGGGCGACACGAATGGAGCGTCGGACGTTTTCATTAAGGACCGTCGGACGGGAGCAACGACACGGGTCTCAGTTGCCTCCGATGGGACCCAGAGCACCGGGCCTGCCTTCGGCTGGCACACCGCCGCCTCGTTGTCGGCCGACGGTCGATACGTTGCGTTCTCATCATCCGCGTCGGACTTGGTTCCCGGCGATACGAACGGCGCTATTGACGTGTTCGTCCACGATCGCGTGACGGGTCAGACGACTCGGGTGTCGGTTGCTTCTGATGGCACCGAAGGCAACCTCAATTCATTCTCCCCGGGGATATCTGCTGATGGTCGCTACGTGGTGTTCTACTCATCCGCTTCGACTCTGGTTGACGATGACACCAACAACTTGATGGACACGTTCGTCCATGATCGAGTGACGGGAGAGACGACTCGGGTGTCGGTTGCTTCTGATGGCTCCCAAGGAGAGTTCGGCAAGGATTGGTCCCCGGCCATTGACGGGAGTCCTTCGATCTCCGCTGACGGCCGGCTGGTCGCGTTCGTCTCGATTGCGTCGAGCCTGGTGCCCAACGACACCAACGGATCATTCGATGCGTTCGTCCACAACCGGGATACGGGAGAGACCTCACTGGTCTCAGCTTCACTCACGGGTGGCGTGGGAAATCTGGCCTCGCATACAGCGATGATCTCGGCTGATGGCCGCTACGTAGCTTTCGACTCGGGAGCAGACAACCTGACTACGGAGCCGCCTAGGTCTTCGGACCAGGCTTGGAACTCCGTGTTCGTTCGAGACCTGCAGACCAACACGACCCGAGCAATCGTCCAGTCCTGGCGTGGATCCGAGTGGGAACGAGGCTACCTGGGCTCGATTTCGGCCAACGGCCGGTATGTCGCATTCAGATCCGACTCCAATCAGATCATCTTCGGTGACCGTGAGTTCATCGAACATGCCGATCGAGTGTTCGTAGCCGATCTGTGGAATGGCACGACCCGCGTGATGTCACTGGAGCACATCCGAGGTGAGGCTGTCGCGACGTCGACGTATCCGAAGCTCTCGTCTGACGGGTCCACCCTCGCATTCACGACCTACTTCAAATCACCCCCGAATAACCCAGAGCTTCTGTCTGGATTGGCGGCTGGGTTTGCAGTGAACGTGACGGATTGACTCAGCGGGCGCCCGTGGCGCCATCTGGCGATTCGAATCTGCCATCCGGGTGACGGGCAAACCGGCCAGCGTCCACACCATGATCCGGATCAGCATCAGGCCAAGGCCAACCACCGAACTCGGTGCGGCGATAGTCATCGAACGCATCACGGATCTCGGCCTCGGTGTTCATGACGAATGGTCCGTATCGGGCGACCGGTTCGGCAATCGGAGCGCCCTGAAGCAGAAGTATCTCCACTGGTTCGAACCCTGCGCGAACGGCCACGGAACGGCTAGCCGTCAACTGGGCGGCGTGGTCGTTGGCCAATTCGGTGTCGTCAATGGTGGCGGTGTCGCCCTCGAACATGTACAGAACCCGGCTCGCGCGGCTGGCAGCACCGGCACCTGGAATCACGACAGTGGCTCCGGGCTCCAGATGGAAATGCCAGATGGCCACTTCGGCGTCGTCCCGGGAAGCCCACGAATTCGGTGGGGGAGTAAGAGGTTGAATGTCGCCAAAGGCCCCGGCAATGACAGCCACCTCTGAGGCATGTCCCTCGCCATCGATCAAGCGGACGACAGGCAGTTCCTCATCCCACAGCATCGTGAAATAAGGATCGACGAACTTGTCCGATGCTGGGAGGTTCAACCAGATCTGGAACAACTCGAGGGGGTTTCGCTGGTCGGTGTTTACCAACGGGAACATCTCGGAATGCTGGATTCCAGCGCCGGCCGTGAGCCACTGCACGTCACCACGCCCGAACCGGGCGGCGGCACCGAGCGAATCAGAGTGATCGATCAGTCCTCTGCGGACGAAGGTAACGGTCTCGAAGCCGCGATGGGGGTGGCTGGGAAATCCGGGGACTCGATTGCCGTGGTACATGGAGAAACCGTCGCGACCAGAGAAGTCCTGCCCGATGTCGCGGCCCGACAGATCAGCTACGGGCCCGAGGTTTCCATCGCCTTGGGGGTATGCGTCATCGTGGTGGGCGCAGAACAAGAACGGATCCAGAGTCGGCCACTGAAAACCGAGTTCGACAACGGCTAGAACTGCCGAATCGGACTGGTCCGCGTCGGCACTTTCTGCAGGGGCGTTCGTTGTTGCGGATTGCTGGGCCGTGGTCTTCATCGTCTTGGGATGCTCCTGATTGAACGCGGGTGTGCGTTCTGTTAGTCATGAAGGTCAACACACAAACGAGGTCTGTATTCCGTCACGCCAGGTATGGGCGGGTGGAAGTCGGTCCGAACGAACCTAGTTTCCGAAGCGCTCCCGGAACATGATGCTGATTCGAGGACCGCTGTTGGCTCGCTTTGGGACACAGTGCTCATGGGTGACCTGCGCGGTGCCGCCCATCACGACGAGATCGCCAGAATGCATCGTGAAACCCACCGAGGACCCACCTCCATTGGGCCGGACCAGGAGCGTTCGGGGCGACCCGAGCGACAGGATCGCGACGATCGTGACAGCACGATGTCGTCCGACCCGATCTCCGTGCCATGCCACTGAATCGCGCCCGTCTCTGTAGAGGTTGGCCGAGATCGACACCAGATCGATGCCGTAGCTGCGGCTGAGCGCCGCTGCCATGTCATCAACCAAGGTGGGACGGTTCTCGCGCCAGGGTCCGGTTGTGAGTCGGGGAACATCCACTATGCGGTCGTACATGCGGCGTTGGTCCTCAACGCGCCAAGGTGCGTGATCGATCATCTCCTCGAAGAGCGAATCGCCCTGGGAGAACCATTCAGGGACGTGATCGATCCATGCACCGTGGTTCAGGTGTCGACGAACGGCGACATCGATGGGATTACCGGGCCCATGAACTGACGCATCGCCGAGCGCGTGGCCACCGCTGCGAGATTCCGCGGATGGATCAAGGAGCGATGGTTGCCAGCACAGGCCTTTACTTGCCCATGGAGGAGTGAGATCTAGCGTGCTTGCGTTGGATTCCACAAACACAGCATAGAACGTACGTTCGCTATCTGCGAGGTCTTGTTGTTCGGGACCTATTCGTCGGATTCGTCGTAGAGCCCGCTGCTCTCTCGGCCCTCGGTGGGCTTCTCGGACTCCGGGATCTTGTAGAACTCGACGACGAACGACGCTGGGCCGTCGAACTCGACATGGTGGTGACGCCCGGGGGGAATCGGGACCGCGTCGCTGCCAGCGGCGATAATGGGTTCATCAGGTGAATCCTCGAACACGAACCTGATCTGGCCTGACTTCATCACGAGTTGGCCCCAAACGCCCTCAGCTACCCGGTGGGCTCGTAGGAGTCCTGGCGGAACGTGATCATTGTCGAACACATCAGTAGTACGCACGTACTCGAGGCCTTCGGGCAGTATCGGAACGTTCATCGCTTGTCTCCTTGGTTCATCGCTCGGTTCGCTACTACCTCGAACCTAGCCCCCTTGGAGCACATCGCATATCGGACATCACGTTCCCGCGGTCTTCTGATTGGACGCATTAGCAGCCACCGTCAGCATGTTCTGTGGGTTGGGGTGGTCGGAAGTGTCCATGGCTCCGCCTGAGCGATGTCTACGTGGTAGCCAATGTCTCCCAAGGCGGCGACCGACATGGCTGAGATCGGGTGAGCGGGGGAAACCTCGAGAAGGCAGGTCATTATTTCGTTATCGAGGGCGTCCTCATCCCAGTGATCGCCAATCTGACTGAGCGGTACGGGGCCAGTACCACCCAGAGTCAGCCACTGCGCAACACTTCGGGGACCGGTGAAGGTCCATGGGCCGGTGTCATCGAGGCGCTGCATGAATTGTCCCCAAGGCACGGTCCCGATGCCGATCGCGTGGCCCATTTCGTGGGTGACCAGGTCGCCGAGTTGGCCGGACTCGCTCAAAACATTGATCCAATGCGCGCTAAGTCGGATGAGGCTGAGACGTGGCAAGTCGTCATCTCCGACGACACACGGCGCGGCGTCACCCATCAGATCAAAGGACTCGTCCATGACTACGACCTTCACGACAAGGTCATCCACGAGGCCATCAAAGTCGGGCATTTCCGCTATGCAATCTCCGGGGTCAACGTGTACTTCCTGGTTGGGAATACCTCGCACGATGACACTGCTCCACCTAGCGACGGCTTGGTTGATTGCGTCGATTACCCTCTGGTCCGAGTTGCCAACGAGCGTTGCATCGATGTCGTAGGTCTCGGTCGGTCCGGCCGCGACGGTATAAGTCGTGGTTGCCACCATGGGCGGATGATTCGAATCACTCGCTTCGAACGTGGCGGTGAATGTCCCCTCTGGGGAGCTGTGGTTACGTCCACCGGTGTTGGGACACGGAGAGATCGTCTCATCCCAAATGCCATCGGACTCGTAGTCGATCCTGCACGTGACGGGATCATCGTTGGGGTCTCGCATCGTCCAGTTGAACGGGACGAGTGCCGGGGCCGACAAGTCGCTCGCAGTAGTTCCGAAGGAATGGATTGCTGGTGGAAGCGGCTCGTACTGCG
>JAGQSZ010000208.1 GCA_020439285.1 Microthrixaceae bacterium | reverse complement strand
GTCCTTGCCTGGCTTTTGTTCGACATCGAACTCGATCCATTCACCGCGGTACGGGTGAATGGTGCCGGTTACCAACTGGTGCTTGGAGAGGTTACGCAGACGGAACCGCTCACCCGGCTGGAAGATGACACCCGGCGAACGGACGAGCTGGGATACCACCACACGCTCGGTTCCGTTGACGATGAAGGTGCCCTTGTCGGTCATCATGGGGAAGTCACCCATGAACACCGTCTGCTCTTTGATCTCACCGGTCTCGGAGTTGACGAACTTTGCACGGGCAAAGACCGGCGCGGAGTAGGTCATGTCCTTTTCCTTGCATTCCTCCACCGTGAACTTCGGTGGCGGACGCAGGTCTTCATCGGTGGGGTCGAACTCGAGCTCGAGGCTCAGTTTCTCCGAGAAGTCCCGGATGGGTGAAATGTCTCGGAAGGTGTCCGCTAGGCCCTGGTTGACAAACCATTCGAAAGACTCACGCTGAATCGCGATTAGGTCTGGAAGATCCAGGACTTCATCGAGGTTCGCAAATGAGTAGCGGTCCCGGGTATTGACGCGAGAGGACAAGGAATTACTCTCCGTGTTCGCATGGGAGTGAGTGGACTGCGCCGTATCCGGGGCGCGAAGAAGTCTCAGAACAGGAATTCATTCTCGAAACAGGCTCTGGAGACAAACAGCATGCGGACACGGCGACCCACCAATCTAAGCCCGACCTGCATTCAGGTCAAGACGGGGCCGATTGAGGCCTGCCAGACGCAAGGGTGAATTGTTCCCACACGGGCCAGGATCGACCCGAAGTGGAATTTGGTGGGTTGATCGTACGGATGTGAAACGCGGGGGTCAAGCATTCTCGCCCGATAGCTTCTCGGGACCGTACCTGACCCCGAAAACCGGTCGGGGGAGCCATGTGGCTCCCCCGCTGGTGACAACTCGATTGTTGAGATGTCGATGAGCGACCGAGTCGCTCGATCGGACTACTTGAGTTCGACCTTGGCGCCGGCGCCCTCGAGGGCTTCCTTGGCCTTTTCTGCGTCGTCCTTGGAAACACCTTCGAGAACGGCCTTGGGGGCGGACTCGACGAGTTCCTTGGCTTCCTTGAGGCCCAGGGTGGTGAGACCACGGACTTCCTTGATGACACCGATCTTCTTGTCGCCAGCGTCGGTCAGGATGACGTCGAAGGAGGTCTTCTCCTCGGCGTCGTCAGCAGCGGCACCGCCGCCAGCCGGAGCGGCAGCAGCAACAGCGACGGGCGCAGCAGCGGTTACACCGAAGCGCTCTTCGAATGCCTTGAGCAGCTCGGAGAGCTCGAGGACGGTCAGGTTTGCGATTGAGTCGAGAATTTCTTCAGTTGTAGCCATTTGTTACTCCTCTTCGGCTGTGCTGCCCTCGGCAGCTTCTTCTGTCGTTTCTTGTTCTGTTGTCTCTTCAGCCGCTTCAGCTGGTGCTTCTTCGGCTTGTGGCGCAGCTTCATCGTCGGCTGAGCCGTCAGCTGCTTCTTCGGCAGCTGGAGCGCTCGGGGCCGCGCCGGCGGCACCGCCAGCGTCGATCAGTGCTTGGAGCCCGTATGCGAAGTTGGTGGTCATCGCCTGCAACAGCGCAGCCATGTTGCGCATTGGTGCAGCGAGCCCACCGGCGAACCGTGCGAGGAGTTCCTCACGCGGTGCCACTTCGGCAAGGGCGTTTATCTCGTCAGTGCTCAGGACGTTGTCTCCGAGGAGACCTCCCTTGATCACGAGTTGCGGGTTGGCCTTGGCAAAGGTCTTGAGAGCTTTTGCGACCACGACTGCGTCACCTGGGGTTCCGTCGGGCTTTTGGCCGACGAAAGCGATGGCGGTTGGGCCGGTCAGCGTCTCGTTGAGATCGATCGAATCGTCAAGAGCCTGTGCGGCTAGGCGCACGAGCGTGTTCTTGAAGACTCTGTACTCACCACCGCCGACGGCCACTGACTGGCGCAGCTCTGCGAGCTGGCTGACGGTGAGGCCACGGTATTCGGTGAAGACGACTGCATCAGCCGAGGTCAGCTTCTCGCGAACCTCTTCGACCACAGCAACTTTTTCGCTTCTCGGGTTATCCATTTACACCTCCTCTGTAACTCGGGAGCATCCGGCGCCGCGTAATGAGCGGACACCAGGCTCGACCTGAGTTAGAGGTCGGTGTCTGTTATCCACCTGCCCAGGCGGGTCGAAACCCATTAAGCAACACTGTTTGGTGTCGCACCGTGGGGTCTTGGGCGAAGCAAGATCCTCAATTTGTATGACCGAGTCACAATAGCGGCTCATGGGGATAGCGTCGAAACCATGAACGGCATCGGTGTCGACGTAGGTTCCTCGAGTCTCAAGGTCGTCATGGTCACAGACACGGGCGAAGTTCTGGCCCGGGCTTCTCATCCCCTGGTGACGAATCACATT
The DNA here is from genome assembly GCA_020439285.1 of Microthrixaceae bacterium. Lineage (GTDB taxonomy): Bacteria > Actinomycetota > Acidimicrobiia > Acidimicrobiales > Microtrichaceae > JAGQSZ01. The sequence goes on along the minus strand of JAGQSZ010000208.1, from coordinate 2,271 downwards.
GGTGAAAAGGTCACGCAGAACCCCAAGAAGCTCTGGCTCGCGCTGCAACGGGTGTTGACGGATCTGGTCGCCGAGAATCCGGCGGGCGCGGCTGGGGTCACCGATATCGGAGTGTGCAGCCAGTACTCATCGGTTGTTCCGGTGGATGACGGCGGTGTTCCGGTCGGTCCGATCGTCATGTACATGGACCGTCGCGGCACCGACTTGTGCTGGCAGATACTGGAACGTCACCCCGAGGCTTTCGAGGTGTTCGTGGAACGCCATGGGATTCCTCCGATCGGGGCGGGCCTGACTCTGTCGCACATTCTTGCGATCGAAGCGGAAGAACCCGAGGTTGCCGGATCGACTGCGGATTATTTGGAGGTCATGGACTTCGTCAACCTGCTGTTGACCGGTCGCGCTTGTGCCACCCAAGCAACCATGTTCGCTTCGCAGCTCTGTGACAATCGGATAATCGGTACGACCGAATATGACGAGCTTCTGGTGTCGATGGCGGGGATCGATCCCGCTCGTCTACCCGAACTCGTCGAGTTGAGCACCGTGGTGGGAGAGGTCCGTGACAGCGTCGCTGACAAGCTGGGTCTACCCCACGGGATCCGGGTTCACGCTGGGATGAACGACACCCAGGCCGCAGCATTCGCGACCGGTGTCATGCACTCGAAGTCAGCCGACGGCTCACCAACCGCTGACTCGAACGAATCCGGGCACTCGGTCGGGATCGCCATAGGGACCACATCGGTCGTCATCGATTCGGCTGATCGGCATGCGGTGGATCTCGATCACGAGGTGCTTTCCATGCCCGCACCGCTTGCGGGGAAGCGTTTGGTCATGGCAGAGAACGGCGTCGCCGGCAGATCAGTCGAGCACTTCTTCGAGTTGATGGACATCGACGCCTTCAACGGTGACACGATCAAGACCGCGCTCGAGTCGTCCAAGCCGGGAGCCTCGGGGTTGCTGTTCATGCCTTGGCTCGACGGCTCGATGGCACCAGCGGCTGACGCATCGGTGAGGGGCGGTCTCATCGGGCTGAGCCTCACGACCACCCGCTCAGACCTGATCCGCGCAGCGCTCGAGGGCACCTCGCTCAACCTCGCCTGGCTGTTGCCCGCGGTCGAGTCCCTGACTGGCCGCAATGCCGATCGCATCGTCTTCACCGGCGGCGCAGCGCGCAGCACTGGATGGGCACAGGTACTGGCCGACGTGACCCAACGCAGCGTCGATGTGGTTACTGATCCATCGTTTGCCGCTGCAACCGCAGTTGCCAGAGTTGTCATGTGCTCAGCTTCAGGCGAAGACCCCGGCATGTTGTCTCCGCCCATTGCCAGATCCGTCGAACCTGACCGTTCCCTGAGTGGGCTCTACGAATCCTTGGGCGAGCAGTTCCGCTCCACATTCTCAATGAGCCGCGGGATCTGCGAAGCTCTAGGCCATGGCTGACTTCCCTTACGCTGAGCGCTTCCCGGTCAATCGGACTCTCCCCGAACATGGTCGATCACATGAGGAGATCCTCTCGGAGCTCAAGGAGATGGCCACCGAGGAGGACCGCACCTGGGAGACCGGTCAGGTGTCGGGTTCGTATTACTGCGGGGACCACGATCATTACGACTTCATGAACCAGGCGTTCGCGATGTTCGCTCACGTCAATGCCCTTCAACGCGACGTGTGCCCGAGTTCAACGAAGTTCGAGGGCGAGATCATCGCGATGGCACTCGACATGATGCACGCCGAGTCGGTCACCGACTCGACACCAGCTGGCATCGTGACCAGCGGTGGAACCGGATCGATTACTCACGCGATGCTCGCCTACCGCGAATCGTCTGGCCTGCTCGAACAGGGCCGCGTACCCAACGTGGTCAAGCCCGAGACCGCTCACCCCGCTTTCAACAAGGCATGCCATCTCTTTGGTATCGAGTTGAGGATCGCTCCGGTGAGCATCGAAACCGGGACTGTCGATCCTGCTGACGTGCTCGCCCTGATGGACGACAACACCATCGCCCTGGTTGGTTCCGCTTGCAACTATGGCTACGGGACCGTCGACCCGATCGCCGATCTGGGTCAGCTGGCGCTCAAAGCCGGAGTTGGACTGCACGTGGACGGCTGTCTCGGAGGGTTCATCCTGCCCTGGGGCCAGGACCTGGGTTATGACATCCCGTTGTTCGACTTCCGGGTCCCGGGCGTGACCAGCATCAGCGCCGATACCCACAAGTACGGCTATGGGCTCAAGGGAACGTCCACCCTGTTGGTGAGGGACAAGGCTCTGCGCAACTCGCA
>JAGQSZ010000207.1 GCA_020439285.1 Microthrixaceae bacterium | reverse complement strand
ATGTATCAGGAACTGTTCATCGAGCGAGGTTTTGAGCTCTACGAGACCGGTGCTCAGTGCGTCGCGTGTCACGGCGGTGACGGAACCGGTGGTTCAGCGACGTTCATCGTCAATGATCAAAACGGGCAGTTCGTCGATCAGGTTTCCTGGATCGCTCCGGCGCTGAACGACGTCCTGTATCGCTACTCCGAGGACGGCGTCCGTTATGTCCTCAACTACGGCCGTCCGGGAACGCCGATGGCCGCCTGGGGTGCACCCGGTGGTGGTCCGCTCACCACCCAGCAGATCGACAACATCATCGACTATCTGTGGTCGGTTCAGGTCAGTCCCGAACAGCTTCGCTCGACTGCCGATGACTTCATCAAGCAGATCGATGAAGGGCTATATGAGCGGATGATGAAGGTCCGCGAGTCGAATGAGAAGATCGAGGACCCGATGCGGGCGAATCGTCTATCCAACGCCGATGAACTCGCTCTTGGCGAGATCATCTTCAACAACCAGGGGCTTGCCTCGGGTGCGTATTCGTGTGCTCGTTGCCACGTTCCAGGCGCTCCATTCGGACAGGCCTACGAGTCATTTGGTCGCATCAAGATGTCTGCCTTCGGCCCCGATCTTGCCGGCGTGGAGAACGAGTCGACCCAACAGCAGCATTTCGATCTCGTCAACAACGGTATGACCCCCGGAATCGGATACTTCTCCCGTAAGCAGGGCAATCCGCAGATGCCCGCTTTCGGTACGAACCCGAATGCCGGAAAGTCCGATGAGGGCATCCCGGACATGGGACCGGGCGGAATGCTCTCGGTCGAGCAGTTGTGGGCGGTCGTGCAATACGAGCGCAACCTAGACAACGACTCGACAGTCAAGTCCGCGGTCGCGGGCACCAAGGAATCCCCGACGTTCGCGAGTGGGAATTAAGGGCCAGGAGAAGGAATGTCATTTCTCGCAGCAATAGCCTTCGATCCCACGATCAGGGGCATCCTGGTCGTCATCGTGGCAGTCACCGCGTTGTTCGGTTCGGTCTATCTGATCGTCGCGACCAACACCGGTATCCGAAACGGTCTGTTGATCGCTCTCGCAGCGCTCACTGGCTGGACAATGTCGCTAGGTATCTTCTGGACCATCTACGGCATCGGTATGGTCGGGAAGTCGCCGTCATGGATGACCCTCGAGTTCAACTTCGATCGTCAGGCGCAGGCAGTCACCGAACAGGTGGCCACGCTCCCAGCACCAGACAAGCTTCCCGACGCGGTCGATTTCCTCGCTGCCTACGAAGAAGAGAACCCCAGCGTCAGGGCAGAGATCGAAAAGACCGAGGGCGAAGGTTTCCAGCCCGACTCCCTGACCGAGGTCGTCACCTTGGTGCCACGTCTAAAGGAGCGTCTCGATCCGGACCTCGGTGGATGGCGGATCCTGCCGGAATCCGACTCACGTCGTGGTGAAGCAGTGGCCTCCACAGACGCAGCCTTGGTCGAGAACCAGATCTTCGGTTCGAACACATCCGGATCCTCATACACGGTCCACGACGTGTTCTTCTACGGCGGCAAGGCCCACGCCGAGCCCGAGACCATCCCTGGTTCACGCAACCTGTTGCAGAAGGCTTGGAACCGCATCGTCACCACGGTGCAGTTGAAGAACCCGACCGAGTACGCCGCAGTCACCTTGCAGCGCAACGTCTCGGTCACGGTCGCTCCCGGTGAAGCGCCCCCGCCTGCGCAGGTCGACGATTCAGCTGGCGTCATGACTGTGGTCCTGCAAAGGAACCTGGGTAACAAGAGGTTGATCCCGGCGTTGTTCGCTCTATTCAGCGGCGTCCTGTTCGCAGTGTTCTGCTCGATGCTCCACACGCGTGACTCCCGCGCCATGGCAGCCCGGGCCAACTGGGACCCGAAGGCGAGCTGATGGCGCAGTACCTGCCGCTATTCATGCTGCTGGTCCTCGCCGTCGCGTTCGGAGGGGTCAGCATCCTGATGTCCCGGCTCCTGAACCCACCCAAGCCAACGGCAGTCAAGACCATGCCGTACGAGTGTGGCGTGGTCGACTTGGTCGACCCGCCTCAACGATTCCCGGTGAAGTTCTTCTTGGTGGCGATGATCTTCGTGATCTTCGACATCGAGATCATCTTCTACTACCCGTTCACGATGATCTATCGCGAACTCGGCGGGTTCGGGATCGCAGCGATCGTCATCTTCTCAGCAGCGGTGTTCGAATCGTTCCTGTATCTGGTGAGCAACGGAGTGCTCGACTGGGGTCCGAGCCGCCACGTGCGCCGCTCCGAGTTGGCGCTCAGTCGTGACCGCACCGTCGAGAGCACGATCCGCCGTGTCGGCACCGAGGGTCGCTCTGATCTGCAACCCAACATAGGGGATGCTGACAAGGTGGTCGCCTGATGGCAGGGCTCACGTCGTTCAAAGAGGACGGAATTGCCGGACTCGAACACAACTTCCTGACCGGTCGGGTAGAGGACATCGTCAAATGGGCCCGTTCTCGTAGCTCATGGCCGGCAACATTCGGTCTCGCTTGCTGCGCAATCGAGATGATGGGCACGGGCGGTCCTCACTTCGACATGGCCCGCTTCGGCATGGAGGTCTTCCGCGCATCTCCACGTCAGGCTGATGTGATGATCGTCGCCGGTCGCGTGTCTCAGAAGATGGCGCCGATCCTGCGTCAGATCCATGACCAGATGATGGAACCCAAGTGGGTCATCTCGATGGGCGTGTGTGCCTCATCGGGCGGAATGTTCAACAACTACGCGATCGTTCAAGGCGTCGACCAGATCGTTCCCGTCGACGTGTACGCACCTGGGTGCCCTCCCGGACCAGAGACCCTGCTCGACGCGATCGTCACTCTGCACGAAGAGATCCAGAGCGGTGAACTCATGCGTCGTCGCGAGGCAACCGGCGCTGGCGCACAGATCCACATCGATTCCCGTGATTCGTCTACACCGCTGACCATCGGGAGGCGTTGATGAGTGACGCCGAAGAGACCGAACCAACGGTCGAAGACACCGAATCCCCGGCTGAACCCACTGCCGAAGAAACCGACGTAACCGAGGCCGAAGCAACCGAAACCGAACCGGTCGAGGTAGAAGCCGAGGCTGAGCCCGAGCCCGAGCCGGAACCGGAGCCGATCCCCGAACCCGAGAAGCTTCACGGCGTTCCCGTTACCTACTCGCGTGGCCAGACCGTCCTGCATCCGAACCGGGATGAGTACGCGGACCTGGTCAAGTCACTGCGTGACCAGGGCTACTGGATGTGCGTCGATGTTTGCGGTGTCGATTATTTGATCGCGAACGAACAACGAAGCCTGCCGGCAACCATCGCCGCCGAACGATTCGAACTGGTCGTCGGCCTGTTGAACATGACCGATCGGTCACGGCTCCGCATCCGAGTCCAGATTCCAGCATCTGATGCGACCATCGCATCGATCTCGTCGATCCACCCGGGCGCCGAGAACCCCGAACGTGAAGTTTTCGACCTGTTCGGGATCCGTTTCGAGGGCCACCCCGACCTGTCACGCATCCTGATGCCCGATGACTGGGAAGGCCACCCGCTCCGCAAGGACTATTCGGTCGGTTCGATTCCTGTTCAGTTCAAGGAAGCGCCTACCGTCCGATGAGTCAACGCCTCACAGTTCGATCTGATGAGCGTCCGTCGAAGAAGTTCATATGACAGCAACTGACATCAACGTATTGAACTCTGCGCTTGAACGTCTGAACGCAGACGAGTCGGTCCTGCGCCTATCCGAGACCGAAGCCGTCGAACGGTCGGGTTATCAACCCTCCGACGACGACACCGAACCCGAGCGCATGATCATGAACATGGGCCCGCAGCACCCCTCCACACACGGGGTTCTGCGTCTGGTTCTCGAGTTGGAGGGCGAGACCATTCGTCGCTCCAAGCCGATCATCGGATACCTCCACACCGGTATGGAAAAGACCGGTGAGAACCTGACCTATCTGCAGGGTCCCACCAACGTCACCCGCATGGACTACGTCAGTCCGCTGTTCACCGAACTCGCTTTCTCGATGGCCACCGAAGCACTCGTCGGTATCGAGGTGCCAGAACGCGCCCAGTGGATCCGCATGCTGATGACCGAGGTCAACCGGATCAGCTCACACCTGTTGTTCCTTGCCACCAACGGCATGGACCTCGGTGCTGTCGGCATGATGATCTACGGCTGGCGTGAGCGTGAAGAAACGCTGCGGTTCCTCGAGGCCGTCACCGGTCTGCGCATGAACCACAACTACATCCGTCCCGGCGGCGTCGCATGCGACCTGCCCGGCGGTTGGGAAGACGAACTCACCGCGCTGATCGACGTGATCCCCGGGCGTCTCGAAGAGTTCGACCTGTTGATGACCGGTCAGCCGATCTGGCGTGGTCGACTCCAGGGCGTCGGCGTGATCACCGCCGAAGAAGCGATCTCGCTCGGCACCACCGGCCCGATCCTGCGCTCCACCGGATACGCATGGGATCTGCGCCGCGAGATGCCGTACATGTTCTATGACCAGATGGAATTCGACGTGATCGTCGGTTCCTTCGGCGACTGCTATGACCGCTACGCGATCCGTCTGCAGGAGATCCGTGAGTCGATCCGGATCATCCGCCAGATCATGGAACGCATCCCCGAGGGCGACTACAAGGTCCAGGACAAGAAGATGACGCCTCCGCCGCGGGCTCGTAT
>JAGQSZ010000019.1 GCA_020439285.1 Microthrixaceae bacterium | reverse complement strand
GGATCACCAACCGCTGGGAAGCCGGCACCTTCACCGGCAAGGGACTCGACTGGGGCGGCGCCTTGGTCCGCACCGAAGCCACGGGTTACGGGGCGGTGTTCTTCATCGCTGAGATGCTCGCTGCTTCTGGCGACAAGGTCGAGGGCAAGACCGCCACGGTGTCCGGCTCGGGCAACGTTGCAGTGTTCGCAGTCGAGAAGCTCGAACAACTCGGCGCCAAGACCGTCGCAGTATCCGACTCTGACAACGTGCTCCACGATCCCGACGGAATCGATCTCGCGATCCTCAAGGAACTCAAGGTCGACGGACGCGAGCGCATCTCGGAATACGTCGCCCGTCGCCCTTCGGCGAAGCTGTTGCCACCGGGGTCGATTTGGTCGATCCCATGTGACCTGGCGCTTCCTTGTGCAACCCAGAATGAACTGAACGAAAAGGATGCTGTAACTCTGGTGAAGAACGGCTGTATCGCTGTGGCTGAGGGCGCCAACATGCCTTCAACCGCCGAGGCAGTGCGAGTCTTCCAGGAGGCAGGTGTCCTGTTCGGTCCGGGCAAGGCAGCCAACGCCGGTGGCGTGGCAACGTCCGCTCTGGAAATGCAGCAGAACGCAAGCCGTGACTCCTGGACCTTCGAATACAGCGAGTCCCGTCTGGCCGACATCATGGCGAACATCCACTCGACCTGTCTCGAGACCGCCGACGAGTTCGGCTCGCCACGTGACTACGTGCTCGGCGCCAACATTGCTGGCTTCCGCAGAGTCGCACGAGCGATGCACGCCTTCGGCCTCATCTGATCCAGTCCACCCCGGGTGACTGCCTTTGTGGTCACCTACGAGGGCCTGGTCTGCATCGATTCAGTCGATGTAGATCAGGCCCTCTCCTATGTCCCGGTACCCGATTCCTGTCTGGGTCAACGCACCGTGCCAGTCCCCTACGACTGCGTTGTCAGTCTGCTCCATCCCATGGTCCGAGATGACGAGGAAAGCCGTGTGATCTAGAGCGCCCGCTCGATCCACAGCAGCGATGATCTCGCCGACTCTTCCATCGGTGTCGATGATCGCCTGACGGGCTAGCTCGCCATGAGGCCCACTGGCATGTCCTGCCCCGTCTGTCACAGCAAAGCTGCACCAACTCAGTGTCGGTAACGGATTCCCATCTACCTGCTGCCAGGCCTGAAGCGTTTGTTTTTTAACCATGCTGAGATGGTCGACTCTGGAGAGGAACTCGTACTCGGCTGACGCTGTCCAGCCGACATGATCGACGTGACGGACTTCCGACAGCTCAGGCAACCCCTCGGTGGTTCCACCACGCACCATTGCAAATGATGAAAGCGAAGCCCCCCGATCGCAGTACTCAAACGTTGCTGTGCTGAACGAACCCGGGCGTTGCCGTTCGATCACTTCGAAGATCGTTTCCACACCAGGTGCCAGATGATCACTCGCCCAGAACATCTCCTCGAACGACAACAATTCGGGTACTTGGCCTGTGTCACGTTTGAGCCACGTGTGATGCAGGATTCCAGAGCGCCCAGGATGCAGACCTGTGATAGCCGCAGTGTGGTTTGCCAGAGTTGCTGTAGGAAGCGATGCCGTCATTCCCTGACGCAGGATCGAACCCTGGTCAATGAGCCCAGCCAGTGCCGGTGCCTCACCCGCTGCCACCACATCCCACAACAGATTTGAGTTGCAGCCGTCGAGCAGGAGTACGACCACATGGGACGCGGTCGCCCCATTAAGCAGGTGGTTCAGAACGCGACCATCCTGTTTGGCCAAGAACTTTCCACGGGAATCCGCTTCAAGTCCCAAGAGTGACGCGATTGTCGGGGCGATGTCGACAGTTCGCTCGGTTCCAGTGCCACGGGACCCGTGATGTGTGCCAGCACCGGAGGCGATCAACAACGCCCGCGACTGCACCAGAGCGAGGGAACCGTGCTGGCCGCTGTATCCCTCGGGATCAAAGCCCGGATGGCGACAGACAAAGACGTCCGAGGCGTCCGGCGAGTCAAAGAACTGAGCGACGGACTCAAATGCATTTGGGTAGGAAGCCGGGGACGCCCCCGACGCATGCATGCGTTTCTCCTCATCCATCGACAAGACCGTGTCCGTTGCTTGGTCAGACAGTGGGTTCAAGCCCAACTGCTCAACTACCGAGTATTCAGTTGACCCGTCGCCAGAATCCTGACGAGCGAAGTTGATCGAACCATCCGCCGATGCGACACGGTAGAAACCGTCGTCGGTCTTCGAAAGGACCAGGTCCACCTTGTCCTTGAGAGAAGGGTCCAGAAGTGCTTCCTCAATAGTGCTCACCGGATCTTGCACACTTGCTCCTTGGCTGGGATTCGGCATCATGTAGTCTCGCAGCATGCGACTAGAGGTCACCCGAAAATCAGACCTCGCCACCAAAGCGTTGTTGGAACTAGACGCGTTGGGGCGACGCTCCAAGGCAGCCGAGTTGGCCACTCTGGTTGGCACTACTCCGGGGTTCCTTTCTCAAGTTCTAACACCTCTGGTGGCAAACGGTTGGGTCAGGTCTGAACCAGGACCCACCGGTGGGTACTCCGTGGCCACGGACTTGGCAAACGTGAGTGTCCTGAACGTCATCGAGGCTGTCGAGGGCCCGACGGACTCCGGTCGATGCTCCTTGGAGGACAAGGGTTGTTCCGATGACAATCCGTGCGTGATCCACGATGCATGGAGCCGTGCAAGGCGGCAGCTTCTCGATGACTTGGGGCGAATCCCGCTATCCAAGTTGGGGACCGAGGCGCTCTCGAAGGCGATTTCCGTCTCGCCAGCCCTCGACTGATGCAAACTCGCCTGACTACAGCTCAGGTGAGTTCTGATGCCGGAGCGCTGAACTGCGAGTTGTAGAGCTCGTAGTAGGCACCACGCTGGGCCAGGAGCTCCTCATGATTACCCTTTTCGCAGATTCGACCCGATTCCATCACCAGAATCGTGTCCGCATCTCGGATGGTCGAAAGGCGGTGGGCAATCACAAAGCTCGTCCGGTTCGATCTAAGCGCTGCCATCGCCTCTTGGATCAGGACCTCGGTCCTGGTATCGACAGAACTCGTCGCCTCGTCGAGAATGAGGATCGCGGGATCAGCGAGAAATGCCCGGGCGATGGTAAGCAATTGCTTCTCCCCCGCGCTGACGCTTCCGCCCTCGTCATCGACAATCGTGTCGTAACCGTTGGGAAGGGCACGTACGTAACGGTCGACGTAGGTGGCTCGTGCCGCAGCAACCACTTGTTCCTCAGTGGCTTCCAGGTTGCCATATGCGATGTTCTCCCAGATGGTCCCGGTGAACATCCAGGTATCCTGGAGAACCATTCCAATTCTTGAGCGCAGATCACCCCTGGGCATCTGAGCGATGTCGTGTCCGTCGAGTCGGATCACGCCAGAATCAAGGTCATAGAACCGCATGATCAGGTTGACCAAAGTGGTCTTCCCTGCGCCGGTGGGCCCAACTATTGCGATCGTCTGTCCCGGCTCAGCGACTAGGGAAAGGTCTTCGATCAATGGCTTGTCTGGCAAGTAAGAGAACGAGACATTGTCGAACTCGACACGACCACGTGTGACTTCGTATTCCTCGGACGAAACCGGATCCGGGGATTCTTCGGGCGCGTCGAGAAGCTCAAATACCCGCTCGACCGAGGCGACCCCTGATTGGAACACATTGGCCATCGATGCCAACTGCGTCAGCGGCATTGTGAACTGGCGTGAGTACTGAATAAATGCCTGGATATCGCCGATCGTCATAGCGCCAGACGAAACACGCAGACCACCGATCACGGCAATAGCCACGAAGTTCAGGTTGCCGACGAACATCATGGCGGGCTGAATGGTGCCAGAGAAGAACTGGGCCCCGAAGCTTGCCCGGAAAAGCTTGTCGTTTTCCTCGGCGAACCTCTGGCGGGCTGTCTCGGTCTGTCCGAAGACCTTCACAAGCGAGTGACCAGTGAAGGATTCCTCCACTTGGGCGTTCAAGGTCCCTGTGTGTTTCCACTGTGCCAAGAACCTCACCTTGGATCGTTTCGCGATCTGTTTCACGATCGTCAACGACACCGGGATAACCACTGCGGCGACGATGGCCAGTGGCCAAGAGATGTAGAACATCATCCCCAAGACACCAACAATCGACATCGCTGATGTGAGCATTTGGCTCAGTGTCTGCTGCAAGCTCTGGGAGACGTTGTCGATGTCATTTGTGACTCGACTCAGCAGGTCTCCCCTCGGCTGGGAGTCGACATAGGACAACGGGAGGCGGTGCAGTTTGTCCTCAACTTGAGCTCGAAGAGTCTGCATCGTTCGTTGAACCAGCGTCGCGACTATGTGTGCCTGTCCCCACGCCAGCACGCTTGCCGCCACATACAACGCCGTGGTGAGGAGCAGGATCCGGTGCAGCCTCGAGAAGTCGATTCCGTCTGCTCGGAATAGGCCTTCGACGACAACGTTCGTCGCGTTACCCAAGAGCTTGGGGCCTGTGACCGACAACGAGACACTCACTACGGCCATCACCAACACGATGATCACCCGGACGCGATGTGGCCTCAAGAGTCTTAGGAGCCGTTTCGTCGAGGTTTTGAAGTCCTTCGACTTCTCCGCAGGCATACCCGCTGCAGACCAACGATTGGAATGCGAACGTAAGTCCTCTGGGCGTGCAGATTGCGTCTCTTCAGAGTCAGTCACATGGTTGCTCTCTGTGCTCACGCGACCGCCTGCGCTCTCTGCGACTCGACGATCTCGCGGTAGGTACCGCATGTCTCCACGAGTTCGGCGTGGGTTCCCAAGCCAACTTGTTGACCTGCCTCGAGAACCAGAATCTGATCTGCGTTCGCAATTGTGGATACCCGCTGACCCACGATCACTGTCACGGCATCGGCAACAACGGGCGTGAGTGCGGCTCGAAGCTTCGCGTCAGTGGTCAAGTCGAGCGCCGAGAAGGAATCATCGAAGAGAAAGACCTGAGGCCTCTTGATCAATGCACGAGCAATCGCGAGCCGCTGACGCTGACCGCCCGACACGCTCGTCCCTCCTTGGGCAACGAAAGTGTCAAGTTGTTGCGGCATAGCAGAAACGAAATCAGCGGCCTGCGCCGTAGCCAGAGCCGCCCAAATCTCTTGATCGGTGGCATCGGGTTTGGCGAACCTGAGATTCTCAGCCACTGTTCCCGAGAAAAGATACGGCTTCTGTGGAACCAGGCCGATGGATGCCCACAGGTCCTCGGGGTCCAGATCGCGGACGTCGTTTCCGTTGACAGCGACACGGCCAGCGGTGGCATCGAAGAGCCGTGGGATCAGGTTCAGCAAAGTGGTCTTGCCGGATCCGGTGCTACCGATAATCGCGAGCGTCTGCCCAGCCTCAACGCTGAATGTTATGTCAGTCAGCACGGGAAGTTCGGCTCCGGGATATGCGAAACCAACTGTGTCGAAGACCAATTCTGTTGGTCCTGTGCCCATGGCGACGGGTGACTCTGGCGCCTTGACAGCTGGTTCGGTGTCGAGCGCTTCTTGGATGCGGTCGGCGCAAACTGCGGCACGAGGAATCATCACGACCACGAACGTCGCCATCATCACTGACATGAGGATCTGGACCAGGTAGGTCAAGAAGGCGACCAGCGATCCGATGCCCATGGCGCCCGACCCGATCCGATTAGCTCCGAACCAGACAGCTGCCACGTTCGAGATGCTCAACACGGCAGTCACTGTGGGGAACATCATCGCCATCAGGTGACCAGCACGCAGCGACACGTCGGTGAGTTCCTCATTGGCAACCGCGAATCTGTCGCGTTCATGCGGTTCACGAACAAAGGCACGTACGACACGAAGACCCGTGATCTGTTCTCGGAGCACCAGGTTCACACGGTCGATGTACTCCTGCATTGCTGCGAACTGAGGCACGAGTCGAATCACTACCGAACCGACACAGACGATTAGTACCGGGACGCTGACCAGTAGCATCAGCGACAGCGCTCCGTCCTCACGGATCGCCATGAAGACTCCGCCAATCATCGTGATCGGCGCACCCACCAACAACGTGAAGGCCATGACGACCAACGTCTGCACCTGGGTCACATCATTGGTAATGCGGGTAATCAGCGAGGGCGCTCCCAACTTGGTGACCTCTTCAGCCGAATATGCGGTCACGGAGTCGAACACTGATCCACGGACGTCTCGTCCGAATCCCATCGCTGCTCGGGCACCGAAATAGACCGCAGCTATGTTGAACACGACCTGAACGACGCTGACCAATAACATCAGACCGCCGACTCGCCATATGTAGGCGATATCAGGCTCGGGCTGAGCCATCACTCCATTGTCGATGACTCGAGCAGTCAACGTTGGAAGAGACAGAGCTGCGAACGTCTGAACTGTCTGTAGAGCAACTACTGCGATGAGAGCATTGCGATATGGAGCGAGGTATTTGCGGAGAAGTCTGAGCAGCATGGAGTTCGTGTGAACATACATGAGCGACCACTCATTAAGCACGCGCGACGTTCAAGAGAACTAGCCTCAGCACATGATCCTGTCGAGACTCCGTCGATCCCGTGGCGCCACTTCCACCGCCGTAGTTCTGGCCACCCTGGCACTGGTGTTGTCGTCGTGCACCGACAACGTCGACTGGGCCGGGAACGCCGATGATGATTCCACCAGCTCAGGCGCCGAGCAGGTACAAGGCTCTTATAAAGCCACGATCAGACGCACAGAGGGCGGAGTTGCTCACATCGAAGGGACGAGCCTGGCCAACGTCGCGTTTGGTCAGGGCTGGGCAAGCGCCGAGGACAGAGCATGCGACCTCGCCGATCAGGTGATCAAGGTCAACAGCGAGCGTGCGATGTACCTGGGCCCAGGAGAGGACAATGCAAACCTCGACTCTGACTTCGCTTGGCTGACGGTCGGCATCCGCAAGATCTCCGAGGCCGACTGGCGCACGACCACTCGCGAGACTCGAGAACTCTTCAGAGCGTATGTCGCTGGATGGAACAAGCAGATAAAAGAGACCGGCGTTGAGAACATCAACGACTGGTGCGCCGGCGAGGAATGGGTCAAGCCCCTCACCCCCATCGACGTCTATACCTATGCGAGGTCCATTGCAGTTCTTGCATCTAGTGGCGCACTCATAGACATGATCGGCACAGCGCAACCTCCGGGCTCCACGTCAGCTGTTACGACAACATCCACCACTACAACTGTTGCCCCCACAACAACTACTGCTCCTACCGGCGAAGCAATGCCCAAGCTTGCAGCTCAGCGCGCATCGCTTGGCTCCAATGGCTGGGCTATTGGCAAGGATCGCACCGAGGACCAAACCGGCATGCTGCTCGCCAACCCGCACTTCCCTTGGGAGGGCGAACTGCGATTCTGGGAGGTTCACCTGACAGTGCCCGGCAAGATCAACATGTACGGCGTGCAATTGTCCGGCATTCCTGGAATTGGGATTGGTTTCAACGAAAAATTTGGTTGGACCCACACGGTCTCCGCTGGCTATCGGATGACCGCGTACACCTTGGACCTGGTCAAGGGATCGCCCACCAAGTACATCTACGGTGACGAAACCAAGGACCTCGTTCCTACCGACTACACAATCAAGGTTCGAGGTGAAGATGGCCAGCTGAAAGATGAGACACGTACTACGTGGCGCAGTCACTATGGCCCGGTCCTCGACTTCCCAGGTGTGGGGTGGAGCGACGACCAGACTGTCACCTTCCGCGACGCAAACATCGATGACGACGAGTTCATCAGCCAGTACATCGCCATGCTCAAGGTACGAGACCTCGATGGGCTCAAGGAATTGACCAAGAGGTTTACAGGCGTCCCATTGTTCAACACGATCGCGGTTTCCGACGACGGTCGCGCTTGGTACGCGGACACTGCTGCGACACCCAATCTGTCCAAAGAAGCTCAGGACGCATACGAGAAGTCCCTGGAGACCGACTTTATGGTGAAGGCCGCATCTGAGAGCGGCGCGATTCTGTTGGATGGTTCTAACCCGCTCTTCGAATGGCAACTCGCCGAAGGCGCAAGGGATCCGGGGCTGGTCCCATATGACGACATGCCCATGGTTGAGCGCGACGACTACGTATTCAACGCGAACGACTCATTCTGGATGCCCAACGCCCGCCACATGATCGAAGGCGACTACTCGATCCTGCATGGAGCACAGCGCACGTCACGTTCACCTCGAACCAGAGAGAACGCGACCGTGCTCGAAAGTGACGGCAACTCGGGACCGGCGGGAGAAGATCAGAAGTTCTCGCTGAAAGAACTCGAAAATGCAGCACTGCAGAATCGTGGATTCACTTCGCGGGCGCTCAAGGATGATGTGGTTGAACGCTGCACGGGCGCACCTGCAGTCGCTTTGGACGAGCTGACCAGTGAAGACAACGGGACACTTCCCGCTGCAACTATCGACATCACCGAGGCGTGCAAACTTCTCGCCGATTGGGATGGCCGCTACGACAACGACAGCGTCGGGGCCATCATCTGGCGCGAGTTCATGGCGAAGTACTCCGGCGATGACCAGATGGATGCGGGTGCACTCTGGGCACTGCCATTCGACTTCACCAAACCAGTACAGACCCCGTCAGGCCTCGCTGGAACACCTGGGGCTGATGATCCGGTACTGACGAATCTGGCCCGCTCGGTTCAAGCCCTCGAATCTGTTGGGATAGCGATCGACACTCCCCTCGGAGAGGTGCAGTTCGCCTACCGCAACGGCACGCACGTACCGGTCCACGGCGGCACTGGCGCCGATGGAACCACGAACATTGCGGCGTGGTCGCCGAGTTTCCACACCTTGGACCCGATGCTCACATCACTCAACGCCAAGCGGTTGGCGCCAAAGACCGCTGCAATCCAGGCAACGGGTTCAAACACCGACGGCAAGGAATTCGAGATGACCGGCTACCCAGTCATCTTCGGCACTTCGTTCCTCATGGCACTCGAATTCACCGACTCCGGACCGGTCGCCGACACCTTCCTTACATACGGAAACATCGCCAACCGCAGTGATCCTGAGTACATCAAGGCCACCGAACGGTATTCCAAGAAACAATGGAAACGCGCACAGTTCAGCGATTCCGATGTCCGTCGTGCCGCTGAGTCAACGAAGACCGTTTCTGGCTGAGCCGGTACCCGCACACCACAGGATCACTGAGACACTTGGCTCCCTATGTAAGGAGGCCTTTCCAAGTCGCCACCTATCCTCTAGTCTTTGACTATACGACTTTGGGTCACTCCTAGGAGGCGAATATGACCGACTTCGACAGCCAGCAGACACTCGCGCAGATAGTCACTGACCTGCCGGGCTCTGCACGGGTGTTCGAGCGATGGGGCATCGACTACTGCTGCCATGGACAGCGGCCACTTGACGCCGCGTGTGCCGAACTGAGCGTGGATACCGCATCGGTGGTAGCCGACCTGACCGGCCTCGGCGAGCCCCAGCGCGCCGATTGGGCATCACTGAGCCCCGCTGATCTGACGGAACACATCGTGTGCACTCATCACGATTATCTGAAGGAAGAACTACCGCGCCTGATCGCACTCGCAACAAAGGTCAACACGGTCCATGGCGAGCGTCACCCGGAGTTGGCCGAGGTAGTCACGTTGATCCAGATGACCGAGGCCGATCTGACTCCACATATGCAGCGAGAGGAGCTCGTGGTATTCCCCGCTATCCGCAAGATGAGCGAAGACCCAACGTTCAAGCCGATGTTCGGAAACTTCAACAATCCGATATCGACTCTGATGATGGAGCACGACAATCAGGGCCGCCTGCTTGATCGACTGATTGAGGTCACCGGGAACTTCGTCCCTCCCGGTGATGGTTGCGCTAGCTATGCAGCGCTCTATGACGGACTGCGAAACCTGGACCAGGACACCCGTCTGCACGTCCACAAGGAGAACAACGTCCTGTTCCCCGCAGTCCAAGCGATGGAAGCCCAACTGGTTACTTCCTGAAAGATCCGGGTCGGGCCTCGCCCGTGGCCCGACCCATCAACTCCCCCGTCCTGAAGCCAATTTCGGATTCAGGACGGGGGACTTTCGCGTTCGGGTTCCTTTGAGTTCCAGGCTCGACAATTGGCGCTCAGCCGAAGAGATCGGAGCAGGCTCTAGCGCATTAGTCTGGGCAGATGTCAACTGATCCCGCAGCCACTGGCGAGTCCAAACCAACGCCAACACGGCAGCGGAATGAACCGATCGATCGTTCGGTGAGCGCTGCAGGCCGGGGACCCAAAGCCCGTTCAGGGCAGCCGATTCAGGGTGGAGGCCAACGCCCCGAGCACCCCAACGGCGCTGCAGCGCTGTTGATGATCGGTGTCGTGGTGCTACTGGTCCTGATCGCGATTCTGAGTACGTTCGGTGGCCGCTGAGCGCCCAGCCAGACCCCGGAGCTGATCAGGTAGACGGCTCCAGTGTCTTTAGGTTCAGTTCAGACGATTCGGAGATCGATGCTGGACCGCTGAGGTCAATCTGTCGAACGATACGAACCGGTAGCCAATCCGACTCGCTGAACCAGATCTTTTCGCTCCACGTACCTGAGACCTTGCCTGACGCTACGTAATCGATCGAAACCGGACGGGTTTCCACGGGCGTGCCGCCAACGACTATCTCTTCGATCTCACCCACCGTCACGGACCCTAGGAGGTCGGCCTTGACCTCCATTGGACCGCCGCCGAGTGACAAGACGCACGCGATGTCCTTCAAGTCAGCGCCGGCAGCAATCGTCAGCTTGGGGTCACAGGTGAGGGTCGCCTCTGGTGAGGCGGGACCCATCTTCATGTTCTTGACATGCGAAGCGATCTGAAGGCTTCTGGTGGAGCCCTCAGATTTTTGGGCACAGAACTGTGATCGCTCAACATGTTCAGCGATCAGGTTGAGTTCAAAGCTGAAGCACTTTGCGTCAGTCAACGTGTCGGGTGTTTCTGACGCAGCAAGGCTCGCTGCGACTTCGGCAGGGAACTCCCGAGTTTCTGCTGGGAACGGACCGAGCTTCACAGTCTCCTGGCCTGTCGTCGAATAGGTGTACACCCCCGGCTCGGGTACGGCCGATACGGCATCCTTCTCGGTGGTTGAGTCCTTGGCGGTAGTGGTCGAGGACTCGCGGTACTTCGTGACCACTTCATGCTTGGCGACTGGCGTTCCGCCACGAGGCCAGACCACCACGGCAACAGCCACGGCCAACACGATAACGACCACTAGGGCTATCAGTTTCTTGTTCATATCAGGAGACCCGCACCGCGCTAATCATCACGGCCTGCAGTTTGTCGTCATTGCCGCTCATAGCTCTGCGCATAGCGACAACCCGCTTGCGGGCATCCTTCTCGCTGAGGACTCGAGCGGCGAACTTGGCTGCTCCCAGAATTCCTTCATCAGCAATTAGGCGCTTCGGCTCGAGCAGGTGCAGCGGTGCGTTTTCATGAGCTTGGACTTCGAAGCCATTGTCGGTCAGCAAAGAGCACCACTCCTCATCGCTGAGGGGACTCACGTGGACCTTGATGCTGCTGCGTAGTTCCTCGGTGACCTGCTTGCGGTCGGCGTCCGAGATCCCATCGCGGAACGAGACTTCGTGTAGAGCCATTCGCCCACCTGGACGCAAGATCCGTCGCAGCTCGTTGACGATTCGTTCCTTCTGAGAACTCGGCTGCATCGTCAGGTAAGCCTCGCCGAATGCCACGTCAGCGGATTCATCTTCGAGGCCGGTATCTGACGCTGTGCCTTGCACGACCGATCGGTTCGGCCCGCTGACTATGTGTGCGACACGGTCCACGGCCACGGGATCACGGTCGACTCCCCGATAGCTTGCTGGGTCATTCGCTAGAACCAGCTTGGTTGTGGCGCCGAGACCTGGGGCCAGTTCAACTACATCGTCGGTCGAAGTTATTCGCAGTGACCCTAGAAGTCGGTTGGTCAGTTCCACACCACCGGGTCGGAGCACACGCTTGCCGAGCCTCGCCAGCAACCAGTGCCCTGCCATTCGATCGGCTTCTACGCCGTCTGCAGGAAGCCGATCCTCAGTCCTTGATGAGTCATGCATGGGAACCCCAATCAGTCTCTACTGTTAAGGAACCCTAATCCTATAGCTTAGCCCTATGCAATATCGATGCCACGTGTCATATGCAACGCAGCGCGTGAATGCTCCATGGCTATCCGAGTGCTATCCCAACTGGATCGTTGCGCTCGAACAGGCGCTTCAGTGGTGACCCGCAAGCTCCGGATGCTTTGCTTCCCACTTCTCCATGTGGAGGTTGTAAAGAGCCATTCCAGCCATAAGGCCGAAGCCCGGCCCACCGAACATGGCGGTAAACAATGCGACAGATATACCGCCCACCCATGACTCCATGAACAACGCGAGCGGTATCGACACACCGATGAGCATCACAAAGAAAGTAGTGATGATCGACCTGACTATGGTCGCCCGCATGTCCGGGCGGCCCGAGACATCGGCGTCCAGGGTGGAATCTGCAACTGACGAAGTGACCATATCCCGAGAATCTATACCGTAACGGCCCTAAGACCCTCACAGTGATGGTTAGACCTGCACTCGGATCTCTTGCGACAGCCGATGATCAAGACCGGTATTGTGCGCAACGGCCCGTCACTGCACGGAACCAGAGAAAGCTGAGATGAAAACCCTACGACAGTCAACCAAGCTGCAGAACGTCGTCTACGAGATCCGCGGACCTGCCAGTGCCGAGGCAGCAAGGTTGGAGGCCGAGGGTCATCGGATCATGAAACTCAACATCGGGAGCCCAGCTCAGTTCGGACTCAATGCTCCCGATGAGATCGTTCGAGACATGATCGCTGCTCTTCCGAACGCTGATGGCTACTCGGAGTCCCGGGGGATCCTCTCAGCACGCCGGGCAGTCGCGTCCAGGTACCAGCTAGTCGAGGGCTTTCCCGATCTCGACGTCGACGACGTCTACCTGGGCAACGGGGTCTCGGAACTGATCATCATGACGATGCAGGCCCTGCTCGATGACGGAGATGAGGTTCTGATTCCGGCACCGGACTATCCGCTTTGGACAGCAGCGGTCAGCCTCGGGGGTGGCACCCCAGTGCACTACCTGACTGACGAGTCAGATGATTGGAATCCTTCGATCGAAGACCTCGAGTCCAAGATCACACCGCGGACCAAAGCGCTCGTCGTGATCAATCCGAACAATCCGACTGGCGCCGTCTACAAGGCTGACGTTCTACAGAAGCTGGTTGCGCTGGCACGAGAACACAGCCTGTTGCTACTCGCCGATGAAATATATGACCGGATCATCTACGACGATGCCCAACATGTTTCGCTTGCAACGCTGGCCCCGGATCTCCTGTGTTTGACCTTCAACGGACTCTCCAAGACCTACAGAGTCGCTGGATATCGTTCGGGCTGGCTGGTCGTGACCGGTCCGAAGGGTCACGCCTCTAGCTTCTTGGAGGGAATCGATCTGTTGGCTTCCTCGCGCCTGTGCCCGAATGTTCCCGGCCAACACGCTGTACAAGCAGCGCTGAGCGGACATCAGAGCATCGAGAAGCTGATCGAGCCAGGGGGTCGGCTGTATGCCCAGCGTGACGCTGCTGTCGACGGGCTCAACTCGATTCCGGGCCTCAGTTGTGTGCGACCTCAAGGCGCGCTCTATGTATTCCCGAGGCTCGATCCCGAGGTACATGAGATCCACGACGACACAAAGTTCGTCCTTGATCTACTGATTGAAGAGAAGCTGCTGGTGGTCCAAGGAACTGGATTCAATTGGCCCGAACCGGATCACTTCCGCATCGTCACCCTTCCATCAGTCGATGACTTGAGTGTGGCAATTGAACGGATCGGCAACTTCCTGTCGAGCTATCGCCAGTAGGAACCCCGGTCCAACGGACCTTCTACTATCCAGGTCGCTGGCGGCTACGGGGCTTCCTGCTGTGACCCGCGCCGCACACGGCGAAATGGCACCAATAGCGGGTAGGCCAGATCTGGGCTCTCAATCACGTCGATCCGATGTCGATAGACCTCGCTAAGCACAGCGGTATCAAGTGGATTCTCCGGTGTGCCCGCGATAGCAATCAGCCCCTGATCCATAACCAGAATCCGGTCAGCGTGTGCCCCGGCGATGCCCAGATCATGAACCACAACGACAACGCCTGCTCCGTCGTCACATAGTTCCCTCAGGTGATCAAACGTTCTCTCCTGATGCCTCAGATCCATCGCCGCAGTGGGTTCGTCCATCAAGATGATCGGAGTTCGCTGGGCGAAGATCCGGGCGACCGCGACCCGTGCCTGCTCTCCGCCTGAGAGCGACGAAACGACTCGATCTCGGAGGTGAACCACTTCGGTGGCTTCCATCGCACTCTCGATCACTTCAGCATCATCGAGGTCCGATGTCTTGTCCCATGGGGTCCTGCCCATGGCAACTACCTCGTGAACCCGGAACGGAAACGAGATTGTTGGATTCTGAGGAAGCACGGCACGTTGACGTGCAAGCTGCATGAGCGTGGACCTGTGCGATGGATGACCACAGATCTCGAGGTCTCCCGCTGTTCGATGATCGCCCGCAAGTGCCGTCAGCAGTGTGGACTTTCCTGCGCCGTTGGGTCCGAGCAGAACAACTAGTTCACCCGCGTTCAAAGTGAAGTCGAGCGGCCCGATGAGTTGCTTCGAGCCGACCCGGGTCTCAACCCCGGCCGCTACGATCAGGGGCCCTTCGGCGACAGGAGCGACAGATGAGTCGGGGTCCTGGCGAGTTGACGTCACGCCCATCCGCCTTGGGCCGCTCGAGTGCGATGCAACTGCCATAGGAAGAACGGCGCGCCTACCAGCGACGTGAGCACACCGAGTGGAAGCTCGCTAGGTGCTGCGATTGTTCTCGCTACAAGGTCTGCCAACACGATGACCAATGCACCTGCGAGCGCCGAGAGCCCCAATAGGACTCGGTGTCGCGGCCCGGCGATCATGCGAACGAGGTGAGGTATGACCAGACCTACGAACAAGATGGTGCCGCTCACCGCTGCGGCAGCAGCGCTCAGTACGGCGACGACGCCCAGCATGGCTATCCGCAGTCGTTCGACGTTGACTCCCAGATGGCGGGCCTCTCGTTCCCCAAGCGACAACAGGTCGAGTTGGTTTCCCAGCGCTATCGCTGCGATCACACCGATGATGGCAAGCGGTGTGATGGCTGCGACCTTGGGCCAACTGGCCTGGGCCATCGATCCCATTGTCCAAAAGGTGATCGACCGGAGTTCTGCGTCATCGGACATGAAGACAGCCAGACCGATCACGGCGCCAACCACTGCGTTGAGGGCGACACCGGTCAGAACAAGAGTGACAACTTCTGTTCGTCCGTCGTGCCGCGCTCCGAAATAGACCGCAACCACTGTGACCAGCCCGCCTATGAACGCGGCTGATGGGAGTGCCCACATTCCAATTGCGGTGAGACCGGTGAGAATCGCGATGATCGCACCCAGACTCGCCCCTGCGGACACGCCGACAATGCCCGGTTCGGCGAGCGGATTCGAAAATGTTCCCTGCATCGCCGCGCCGGCGCACCCCAGCGATGCTCCCACGACCACGGACAACGCGACACGTGGAAAGCGGATACGCCAAAGGACCTCATCGGCCATGCCACGCCCAGCGTCTGTTGACACCCCGAAGCGCCTGGCAATCGACCCGATGACGTCACCTGGCGATATGGCAAAGGCACCCGTGCCCGCCGCAACGACAATGCTGACCAGCAGCGCCGCCAGGAGCAATGTCGTGAGCGCAGCGGTTCTTCCGTAGATCTTGGGCGACCTCGCTGCCCTCATCCGTGTTCCTTGGCGGCAGCTTCCGCGAACTGCTTGGCCAGAACTTCTATCGCTTTGGGAGTACGCACTCCGAAGCTGTACAACAGCCCGTCATCAATAGTGATAACAGTGCGCGTCCGCCCCGCAGGCGTCTGCGCAACACCAGGTGTTGCGATCAACCCATCAATACCACCCACTGATTCCAAGCCCGTCGTGGTGAGCAGAAGTACGTCGGGTGCAGCCGTGACCAGTGCTTCAGCAGTCAGAGGCGTGAACGCTCGGCTCAGCTTCATGTCAGTACCCACATCGATCCCACCGGCAGCTTCGATCATCGAGTCCGCACCGGATCCAGGTCCTCCTAGAAGGTAGACCCCTGCATTTCCGCGCAGATACAGGAACGCGACTCTTGGTTGATCGGCCTCGACCAATCCCTGGGTAGCGGCCGCTAGTTGACCATCCACCTTCTCCGCGAGTTCATCTCCACGTTCGGGCAGCCCAACGGCTTGGGCCACGAGACGTAGATGCTCACCGATATCCTCGATCTTCACGACCGGTTCGAAAACAACCACCGGAACGCCAATGTCTCGTAGCTGTTTGATCCTCTCCGGTGGTCCCGTGTCGGTATCCACCAACACGAGTGTCGGATCAAGCGACAGCAAGGCCTCAACAGCTATCTCGTGACCATCGGTCACGATCGGAACATCGGCGGCCTCGTCAAAGGTTGTGGAGACATCACGTCCAACAACCGACCCCCCGAGTCCCAGCGAATACACAGCTTCAGAAATCGAACTCCTGAGGGTAACTATTCGCGAGGCGTCAGTAACAGTGACTTTCACTCCATCAGAACCAGTGACAGTCACCGGCAATTGCGGCTTCGAGGGCCCAGAGAGTCGATCAGCTGCCGCTGCCACCTCTCCCTCAGCACTCTTTGACTTGCCGGAACTCCCTGTTGATCCGCTGGCGCCACCACACGCCGTTGCTACAAGCGCCCCCACCCCGATGACAACCGCTACAAACATCAATGAGGCTGGATGCGTCGTGACACTCTTCGCCCTCGGATGGTACATACGCACTCGGCCCATTAGATCCAGCATGAAAATGGGGACAATAACTATTACTTCTAGGTCTTGTAAAGTTGACCTAACCCCACTTTCTGAGCAACTACTGACTGTCCGAAGGCACCCCTTCGCACTGATCCGGCTCGAGATAGACGATCGGAATTTCCCGTCCAGCACGCTTTTGGTAGCTCTCGTAGTACTTGTATTTGGCAACGACTCTCGGCCAGACCGCTTCCCGTTCCTCAGAAGCTGCGACCCGCGCAACCATGGGCCGAGCCTCGCGACCGCCACGCGATACAAGGACAGCGGGATCACTCTGCAGATTCAAGAACCATGCAGGATGCCTGGTATCTCCGCCCTTGGATGCAACCACCACCACCCGATCGCCCTCTTGCAATGGCGATGTGAGCATGACGGACCGCAGCTCGCCCGAGCGGCGACCTTTGGTTGTCACCTCAACTACTTCCATTCCCAATAGGCGCCAACCAAACCTGCCCCTGGTCATGCGTAGAACCCAACGATGCGTCACGTTGAGGATCTTGAACAGAACGTCTCCGATCATCACTCAGCCCAATTGGTCCTATCCCTTGACCCCGGGCGCCCGACCCGGCCCTGGAGGGCCGGCGAATGCCTGAGCTATCGAGAGCCATTGCTCTGCTTGAGCACCGACAACTTCCAAGGACAAGTCCGCGAGGTGTCGCCGTTTGGTGACCAATAGGCAGAAGTCCAACACAGTCCCCGTGACCTTCTCTCGGGCATCCTCGGGCCCAAAGACAAGAGTTTTCCCGTCATCAACTGAGCTCATATCTGGACCGGTCAAGACCAACTCGACTCTGAACGGCTCGGTTGGCGGCTCCAGACCATGAACCGAATAGGCGTAGTCGCGAGTGCGCACGCCCAGGAACGCAATGTGTCTCAATCGAGGCGTCGATCTCGGAGCTATTTCCAACGCATCGCGGATGTCCTGTCCGTGTGCCCACGTCTCCATCATTCTCGCGGTCGCCATTGACATGACTGACATGGATGGACCGAACCACGGCACGCGGTCCGATGGTGCTCGTGAGGCCATGGCCTTGTTCAGGTTCATCCGGGCACTGGACCAACGGCTCAACAGAAAATCGGGATCCCCCTTCGACGCCAGCGCCGCTGCGTCGTCGACGAAGGTGTCCATCAACTCTGGTGTTGCTTCGGCGAGCTTCTCATCCAGCCAACCAGTGAACCCATCTGGGTCAGACACGGCCATCACCGCAGTTTCGTCAGTCCACTTCAGGTGACCGATCGTTCGACGGATATCCCAGCCCTGGGCAGGTGTAGGAGTGCTGAGTTGTTTCTCGCTGAGCCATTCAACAGTTGACGCGAGTTCATCTCCCTCATCAGTGAGGTCCTTCAGCAACTCCTGAAACGATTGGTTCTGGTCCGGCATGTTCACCCCACCTGTCAAGGAAGACGCAGAATCACGATGATCGCACAAACGAGCGAACCGCTGTCGCCGGAATCCGCCCCGCCGGTGACCCCAGCACCTTGGGCATTGTTACAGTCGCAGGTGTCAATCAACACGTTGGAGTCATGATGAGCTCAACGCCGGTCTCCTCGACACTGGTCCGGACAACCGTCGATTCACCAATCGGCGATCTCTTGCTTGTAGCCGGCAACAACGGACTCCTTCGGCTCGCGTTCAGTAACGAAGACTGGGACTCTGTGGTCGCCACGCTGGTTTCCAAGGTGGGGGCCGGGCCTGACGGATTACTCGATTATCAACCGTCATTCGCTTCGAGCGACGACGCCAAGGACAGCGCCGAGTCAGTCATTGCAATGGCTGCGGAGGAACTCGCGTTGTACTTCGGCAAGGAACTCACCAAGTTCCAGACACCACTCGACTTGTCACTCTCCAAGGGTTTCCGACACACGGTGGTGGAACACCTCCGAACCATCCCGTTCGGTTCGACTGAGTCATACGCAGAGGTGGCCAAGGCAGTGGGAAACCCCAATGCCGTTCGTGCGGTCGGATCGGCATGCTCTCACAACCCGATTCCAATTTTCGTGCCCTGCCACCGAGTCCTGACGAGCAGCGGGCGAGTCGGAGGATACCTAGGCGGTACCGCGGCCAAGGACTACCTCCTGACCCTCGAGGGGATACTTGTCCCGCTCAGGTAGTGGTTCCGAGGACGACGTCGGGTACGACGACAGATCCATTCCCCAAGGGCTCATCGATGCGCTCGACGATGCGATCGTCATAGCTTCAGCCGATGGGGTGGTCCATCAACTCAACAGTGCGTTCGAACAGGCCCTCGGCTATTCAAAGGACAACATCCCTTACGCTCCCCCGCTCCCTTGGGTGGCGCCACGCGCCCCGGGAGCAGGGACATCTGCTGATCTGGCAATAGCTGAGTATCACCATCTTGCTGCCCAGGCACGGGACGATCCAACGGGACGAACGACAATCGAATTGCGCCATGCTGACGGCCACGTGGTGCACATGAACGTGTCGTTCTCGCACTTCAACTCAGCTGGTGACGTCCTAGCGTTGATGCGAGATGTGACCGGCGAGGTTCGTTCTGCCAAACGCGAACACGCGCTTCGAACAATGTCGATCGAGGTGGCAAACACCTCGGACCCAACTGCGGTAGCTGAAGCCGCTCTCGGAACAATCATCGAGTACTTCGATGCTGACGTCGCTGGCGTTCGTTATGACTCAATGCAGGTCGACGTCGCTGTTGCGTCCCCTCAGGATGAATCAGCTATCCGCGATGGCCTCCTAAAGACGTTGAAGCTCCGACCACCTGCAGGCGTCGCAGTCTTCAATGGGGTTACAGGTATGACAGACATTCCGTTGATACCCGAGGACTCGGTGGTACCCGACGATCCCGTCGCATCTGTGGCAATGTCCTTGTTCAACTCCCAAGGAGCACTCTGGATCGGCTGGCACCGGCGCCGACGCTTCGACTCGGGTGACCTCGACCTGTTGAAGTCGCTGTGTTCTCAACTCGGTCAAGCACTTCAACGAGCAAGCCTCGATCTCGAGCGGCGACAGTTCGCCATGTCAATCCAGCAGTCCATTCTGAAGAACACCAGAGTCCCTGAAAACGCTGCGGCACGTTATGTACCTGCATTGCAGCCCTTGGACATCGGTGGAGATTGGTATGACCTGTTGGACCTAGGTGAAGGTCGAACGGGAATAGTCATCGGAGACTGTGTTGGACGCGGCATCGGTGCTGCTACGACCATGACCAAGCTGCGGGCAGCGTCCCGCGTGCTTTTGTTGAGAGCACCGATTCCTGTCGATGTGCTCACGACACTCGACCGCTTCGCCGCAGCGGTCGACCAGGCGTACTGCGCTACCGCCCTGATAGGCGTAATCGATTCGAATGGTCTGTTCAGTTGGGCATCAGCGGCCCATGTCCCTGGAGTAGTCATCAGGGCCGATCGTTCGGTACAGGTTTTGGATGGCGCGCAGTCCACTCCGTTGGGAGTCAAGTCCCGGAGGGTTGATGCGTCGGTGAAACTCCAGCGCGGTGACCGCATCATCTTGTTCACCGACGGTTTGGTAGAGCGGCGACACGAGATACTCGATGCAGGCATACAGCGTCTGATCGACGTGGCCACGACACTCCACGATCAATCTGTGGGAGACACAGCAGACACGATCATCGACATACTTGGCGGTGATACCGGGTATTCCGATGATGTGGCATTGATCGTTTTTGAGCACCGAGCGGTACCGCCGTTCCACTCGAGTCTGATTCCCGGAGAGTCGCTCCTCAGCGACTTTCGAGCGGCACTCGGCAATTGGCTCGACAACGCCGGAGTCTCTGCCCCGGTAGCTGATGACCTTAAGCTCGCTGTGAACGAGGCAGTGTCCAACTCGTTGGAACACTCGCACGCGACCGCCTCGAAGGTCTCCGCCGATAATCAACCATCGGTCGAGGTTGATGCGTTCAGCAACGGGGCCTCGCTGACGATCCAAGTCAGAGACCACGGAAGGTGGAGGGACTCCACCGTTTCTGAGTCTGACTCCACACGCGGCAGAGGCCTGTCGATCATCCGGTCAGTCACGGATTCATGCGAAATCGCCCAGACCGATGCTGGAACTACGCTCACGCTTACCAAAGCGATCAGTTGAACGGCCGGCAAGGCTGGTCGACGGTCCGGGGACGGTCTTGATCAGGCTAGAGCGCAGCGTCAGAAATGAACCGAGTCAGGTCAGTAAGTTCCAAGAGCCTGCGCACTACTGCCGAGGGATTGTCGACCCGGAGCCATCCCCCACTTGTCGACTGACGTTCCGACTCGGTGATGATCGCCCGTATGCCTGAGGAGTCCATGAACGTGACTTCACTGCAGTCAATGAGGACATGACACCCAGCATCGATGGAAGTGAGTTCGGACATCAGCACCTGCACCGTGTCTGCATCGATCTCCGTAGGCGGAATGATTCGGATAGGCGCCGGTCCCATATCGTGGTCACATTACATGCCCCTGAAGGGATACCAATCCCCGCTTCAAAGCCCAGCCATCGGTATCAGCCTTGCCCGGGAGTGGCCCTTACCGGAATATCGATATAGGAGGGATTCAGTTGATCGTGGTGGATCTCATATACACCGCCGATCAGGTCCCAAAGGTCCGCCAGGGGAATCACGTGCGGGAAGTCGGAGGTGCTGACCCGAACCCGCAGTTTGTGACCCGCTTCGATTGTCGCGAATGCTGGGCGTACCTCGATCCGATAGGTCTCAACAGATCCCACTGGCACGGGGGCCCGGCTGCTCGTTGTCAACGTCAGATACGGCCGGATCATGTTTCCCTCGCCAGTGATCCATGTCTTGTTTGGATCAGCCTGACGAAGCGACCCGAGTTGATCTCCACCTGTTATGTCCATCGAGGTGCCATCCGGGGCAACATCCTCGATAGTCACTGCAAAGAACGTATCGGGGCGATTCGATTTGGCGCTGAGAGTCAGTCCAATCGGACCTGCGAGCTGCATCGCTTGATCAAGCGTCGCGCTGGTGTAGGACACCTCGGCATCTGAACGCTGCGGTTTCATCATGGGTTTGAGGCACTCCTCGGCCATCAATCCTGCTGCGAACTGAACAGTCGACGCGCTGCACGTTTCGCCGAAGGGCCGATACTCAATCGTGTCGACGGCACTTGGAGAAGCACCCGAATCCGACGGAGTCGCTTTCAGCTCTCCGTTGGATGCAAGCCAGAACCGCTGTGGGGTTGCTTCCGAGAGTGGATAGCGGTCGGTTTCATACGAGATGCCGCCGGGCTCGAGGATTCTTATCGGGTTGGTTACATCACCGACTCCGTTGTCGATTCCCTTGAGCCAGTAATCAAACCAACGTTGTTGGAGTGCTGTCATCGAGTCGTTCCCGATCCTCAGATCCGCATCACCCATCGATCCGTGAGTCCAAGGGCCAAAGATCATCTGGAATCGACTGGTGACCGGCTGATCCGCAGCCATTGGCGCATAGACGTCACGACCGACCGATGCATTTTGGAGTCCGCTGTAGATGAGCGGAACTCCACGCTGGAATACGTCATATAGACCACCCACCATGAATACAGCCACGTTGTTGTCAGCGATCTGTTGGAGAATCCGTGCCGGTTCACGCTCTGACCAGAAGCCGTCGAAGTAGCGATGCGACCCGTTGGAGACCATGTCGTTAGCCATAGCTCCTTCGAATTGCCCCATCTGTTCGAAGTTCTGCTGGGCATAGTGGAACGCCATAACTGGATCTCCACCGGCTTCGACGAACGGTGTGACCGATCTGGTGATTCCATAGCTGAACAACAGCCCCAGTGGCGACATCACGTTCAAGGCCCCACCGCTGACGAAGAGATCCCGATACGGATCCACGGTTGCTGACATTGGGAAGATCGCCTTCAACGGAGAATCCGGGCCGACTTTTGCAGCCGCAAAGAGTTGGTTGATCGCCGAATAGGAGTGACCAATCATCCCGACCTTGCCGTTGGACCCCTCAAATCGACCAGCCCAGTTGATCACCTCGACAGTCGCATCGGACTCCTGGGGGCTGAACAGAGCAAAGGCCCCATCAGAAACGCCAGTACCGGGCACATCGAGGACAGCGGCGATATAGCCCGCTCGCACGAGGTCGAGGTTGATTCCACCGGTTCCCGTTCCGTCGGTGCCGAGTGATTTCCCATAAGGCGTCAATCCAACGATCACGGGGAACTCACCCAGTGCCACGGTGCCCGTCTCGGGATCGGCTGGTCGGTACAGATCACCACGGATCACGCGACCGTCCGAAATGGTGATCTCAACATTGTGCTGGACCGAGATCCCATACTGCAGACCGTTCGGGCCGAGTTCAACTGATGGCCGCGGAACGCAACCAACAAGGGCAACAAGTGCAACGAATACGACCGATGCCACAACAGCCCTTTGTCGCGCCCGACCTCGAACGACAATCACTCCGTCGATGTGTCCAGTCACCATGTCCCCCGATCGCCACGGTTGCTACTACCGAGCACAGCTTCAAGTCATCGATAGACATCCGTGTTCGCTGATCTTAGAACGCTTCACCAGGTAATGCACTCGGATTATGAGCCACAGCTCTTGGGAGATTCACGCTGCATCGTTGCGGAGTGGCCGATCTGAGAGACTCATGACATGAGTGATTCCATTGCCGGGGAATTGAACGTGCTAGGAGGACCGCTGAGCGGCTGTGGAATGGATCCCGTCACGGGATTCTTCCGCGACGGAACGTGCGCAACAGGCCCTGAGGACCGAGGAAGCCACACCTTGTGTGCGGTCGTGAGCCGGGAATTCCTCGAACACCAGTTGAGTATCGGGAACGACCTCATCACGCCCGCACCCCACTTCAGATTTCCCGGATTGAAGCCCGGCGATCGATGGTGCGTCACTGCACGCAACTGGCTCGCTGCCCATGAAGCGGACTGCGCCGCACCGCTGGTGCTCGAATCGACGAACGCTGCGGTATTGGAACTGATCCCGCTATCCATTCTCCAGCGCTACGCGGTAGACGTTCCCGATGACATCAGCCCGTTCGAGGGCTGACATCGGAATCGACCAGCTGGCGGCACCATCCACAATCGAACGGTGACAGGCTCTCAGTCGACCGGGGCCAAGCGACGAGCTAGATCTGCGGCATCGAGATTCGCTGGTTCAGTGGTGTTGACGAAGTCCACGAGGATCTTGGAGAACTTGTAGGGGTCCTCGGAATGGGGGAAGTGGCCAACGCCGGGCATTATCTCCACCCTTGAGCCCGGTAGGGATTCAAGTGCCGCCTGGGCGTGGGAGACCGGGATAACCGGATCATCGGTACCCCACACGATGAGCGTGGGCAGATCCTGGGCCAAATACAGCTTGTCGTGGGCACTTACTCGCTGCCCCCGGTGGTCGATCACGGCCCGAAGCGTGTGAACGAAAGCCGCCCGGCTCTCCGGGTCAACTAAGGACGCATACGCACGCCACATTTCTGTGGTCGACGTACTCGGTTCCATTCCGATGTATTTGGTCCAGTCGCCAAAGAGCTTGGTCAACTCTCGAATCCAAGGTTGGAACACGAACGGCAACAGAAGGTCGACTCCCGGCAGAGCGAGCAGTCGAAGAACCGGATTCATGTCTTCGCCCAGACCACCGGCACCGACCAACGCGAGGCGTTCTACGCGCTTGGGGAACTGATAGGCGAACTGCATTGCGATCCCACCGCCGAGTGACTGACCGACGATCGTCGCCCGCTCGTGGCCGAGCGTTACCAACAGATCCCGCAGGAAACTGGCGTGCGCGCCCAGCGAGTAGTCGCTTCGAGGCTTGGCCGACCGACCATGTCCGGGCAGGTCCGGAGCGATGTAGGTGACATGGGGAGCAAGGTGCTCGAGTGCAGGCACCCATGTGGAGGAACTTCCTGCCATACCGTGAATGAGAAGTACGACGGGACCACTTCCGCCCATCCGATACGTAACCTCATGGCCATGGATTGTCGTCGTCTTACGCTCGCCCTCGAAAGCTGACATGTGGCTCTCCTGATTCAGGTCGGCAGCACACCAACCACCTCCCAGACTACCGGGGCCCACAAGATGGCTCCCATTCGATTCCCGTCTCGCCACAGGAGTAACACATGACCGATGCGCAGAGCAGCGAGCAAGCACCCATCGCACGGCAGCGTTCAGGGCAGCTAGTTCCCCCGAGCGGGCAACAGCACGAGCTTCGCTTCGGAGACCAGCAGGCCACGATCGTGGAGGTGGGCGGAGGAATACGTAGGTATTCCCGCTCGGGCCGGGACGTGTTGAACCCGTATCCCATTGAAGACATGTGTGACGGGGCCCATGGGACTCCCCTGATCCCTTGGCCGAACAGACTTGCGGATGGCCGCTACGACTTCGATGGGGTCACCTACCAGGTTGCATTGACCGAACCGGAGAAGAACAACGCCATTCACGGATTCCTTCGTTGGCGTTCATGGAACCGGATCGATGGTGATGACTCGAACGTGACGATGGGAACGACCATCTATCCGATGAAGGGCTACCCCTTCACGGTTCAGATCCGGGTTCGGTATTGCCTTTCGGTTGACGGCCTGACCGTAACGACCACTGCGACCAACATTGGGAGTGAGCCATGCCCCTACGGCGCCGGTCAACACCCATACCTGTCCCCCGGCGAGGGAACGATCGATCGATGCACGCTGCAACTCGACGCTACAACACGCGTCCTGACCGATGATGTCCGCCAATTGCCCGTCGGGCTCGAATCCGTCGCAGGAACACCCTTTGACTTCCGTAATCCCAGGTTGCTTGGTGACCTGGCTATTGATCACGCTTTCAGCGACTTGATCCGCGATGCCCGGGGCCGGGCGTGGGTTCACATGACCGGGTCTGATGGAGCAACGGCGAGCACCTGGGTCGACGAACACCATCCCCTGATCCAGATCTACACGGGTGACACACTTGGCATCCCTAGAGCCCGAGCCGGTCTTGGAACCGAGCCAATGACTTGCCCACCTAATGCTCTGCAAACAGGTGAGTCAGTGATCCGGTTGGAGCCCGGCATGTCAGTCTCTACGACATGGGGCGCTCTCCTGCAGTAGCGAGCGATTCTGTCTTCTACAGAGCCGTCCGTAGGCTCAGGGCCAAACTTTGTGGAGTTCGCGTT
>JAGQSZ010000206.1 GCA_020439285.1 Microthrixaceae bacterium | reverse complement strand
ATTTCCACGGCCCCAACAGATCCCTACGCGAAGTCGCCAACGGAGACGTGGTCGTGACCACCTACGGAATCGTGCGGCGAGAGACGAACCGGCTTTCAGAGTTGAAATGGGGTTTGGTGATCGCGGACGAGGCCCAGTCGATGAAGAACCGGACCTCGGCAACAGCAAGGTCCATGCGGAAGCTCAGATCCAAGGTTCGGTTTGCTCTGACGGGAACCCCAGTCGAGAACCATTTGGGTGAACTCTGGTCGATCCTCGATTGGGCTACGCCCGGATTGCTCGGCCCGGCGAGCCGTTTCGAAGAGACGATCGTCCAACCAATCCAACGCGACGGTGATGCCGATGCGCATTCCCGGCTGACCAGGATGGTCGGGCCGTTCATGCTCCGTCGCACCAAAGCGGATCCCAAGATCATTCCCGAACTGCCTCCACGGACCATCACCGATCACCAGGTTCCTCTCACAACAGAACAGGCCGCGCTCTACCGGGCAGCGTCTGCAGAGATCCTCGATTCAGTCCGCTCAGCAAGTGGAATGGCACGTCGCGGCGCGATCTTCAAACTATTGACTGCTCTCAAGCAGGTCTCGAATCATCCTGCTCAGTACCTCCATCAAGATGGACCGCTGCCTGGCCGTTCGGGAAAGTTCGATCTAGCGATGGATCTTGTCTCAGAGATAATCGACAGTGGCCAAGCAGTAGTGCTGTTCACCCAATACGTCACAATGGGACAACTGCTGGTCCAAGGTCTTTCAAGAATTACGCCCGGTGTGGAGATGCTCCACGGCGGCGTGACCCTAAACGAACGAACCAGGCTGGTTGACTCGTTCCAGAACAAGGAGACCCCCGCGATGGTGGTTTCACTTCGCGCCGGCGGCGTGGGCCTCAACCTGACAGCAGCGACCCACGTCATCCACTACGACCGCTGGTGGAATCCTGCTGTAGAGAACCAAGCCTCGGACCGCGTCTGGAGAATCGGACAGACCCAACCGGTTCAGCTCCATCGGTTGATTTCCTCTGGAACCATCGAGGAGAAGGTCGCTCAACTACTCGAGTCCAAACAGATGCTTGCCGATCGGGTACTCGATGAGGCCAACTGGATAACAGAACTCGACGATGACGACCTGATGAACCTGATCCGACTTGATGACTCAGATGTCATCGACCCGGGAGGTGAGTGAATTGGACTGGCTGTCCAGACTCGAGTCCGCCTCGGAGAGCTACGCCAACCGCTTCAGGTCCTCGCGACGTCTGGCTGGTCCTGACAGCGTGGTCGACCTCCAGATCATGCCCGGTCACGTGAGTGGTCGGATCGTTGATCGTCACGGCGAATTGCACAACGTCGACATCTCCGTACGCCAACTCTCCCCAGGCGAACAACAAGACGTTATCGATGCGATCACCGGTCGGGCCCAGTGGCTCGCTGCGATGCTCGACGGAGAAATCCCTGTCGGCTTGCTCGGCGATCTGGCGGATCTGGAGGTGAACGTATTGCCATCCCCTTCGGATCTGAGACCAGATTGTGGCTGCGAGGAGTACGCAGAACCGTGTGTTCACGCTGGCGCCCTGATGATCGCTTTGAACCGGTCTTTCGAGTCGGATCCATTCACCCTGTTCAAACTCCGGGGGCTACCCCGTGATGAACTCATGTCCCGTATCCGACAAGCCCGAACCGTTCTCCATGCACCAACTGGGCAGTCGGAATCCACGACAGACACGGCAACCGAGCAACCGGAAAGCCAGGTGGTCCATCCTGTTGATCCATGGGATGGGTGGAGCGCATCCAGACCTCTGGGTTCACCCCCGGTGGCCGAGTCGGTTGAGACAGTCGATCAGACTTCCGGCGAGGACGCTTGGGTGCATCTGAAGACCCCGCTCGTATCCAACGTCTCATCGGACAGCGGAACTGTTCTGGACGAGTTGCGCAGGGATGCTGCCGATCGGGCAGCCTCAATGCTGTCATCGGCAACCGATTCGATGTTGAACTCGAGCCAGATGGTCGACCTCGCCAGGCTGTTGGGGTCGGGAACCTGGCAGGGTCATCATGTCGCAGCAGCACGCGCTGCGGGCATGTCAATCA
Source organism: Microthrixaceae bacterium (assembly GCA_020439285.1). Taxonomy (GTDB): domain Bacteria; phylum Actinomycetota; class Acidimicrobiia; order Acidimicrobiales; family Microtrichaceae; genus JAGQSZ01. The sequence goes on along the minus strand of JAGQSZ010000206.1, from coordinate 2,607 downwards.
CAGAACTCGATGCCTTGGTCGATGCCTTCAAACAAGGTGGACAAGAAGCCGTCACCACATTGTTCGAACCTGCGACGTGGAGCGTCGACCAAGAGATGCTCTCCGGAGCACGCGAGGACTTGGTCGACGCCGGCTTCGACAAACGTGAAGTCGCTCTCAACTACAACAGTCTCGGAGTCGGCCGAGATCACCTGTTGGTCCGCTCGCCGTCGGGGCATTGGTATCTGCTGAGCGAGTCGAGACTCCGGCGACCCAGGCGAATCGTTCGTGGGCCGATGGACTATGTGAGCGAGATCGGAAAACCCGAGGCTCTCTTCAGCGGCTGAGGATCGCTGAGCCTCAAGCAGTTGACAAGGCTTGCGCCAAGTCCAACGGACGCGACCTGATCGCTGTCCGGGACGACTGCCGGTCAACACCGTCTGCGGCGACCTGGGTTACTGCATTGCGAACGTTGTACGCCGCCGACGCGATCACAAGGTCGCTTTCGGGACGCCGCTCGGGTTCACGGATTGGGACCACTGGAGCGATTGTCTCTGGCTCAACGGTCTTGGTTGCGTACTTATTGACGTATTCCTGGCCCGACAGGTTGCGGATCTCGTACATCACCTCGTCGGTGATCTGACGCATGAGGAGGCGATCATCCTTACGGTCAGCGTATCGATCCATTTCGATAGGTCGCCCAAAACGGAGATGAACCCGCTTGAACACCTTGGGGAACTTCGCATCACAAGGTTGGATGGCGTCGCTGCCGATAATTCCGACGGGAATGATCGGCGCTCCCGTACGAAGCGCAAGCCTGGCGACCCCCGTGTGCCCCTTGTGGAGTAGACCATCGCGAGCGCGGGTGCCCTCGGGATAGATTCCGAACAGTTCGCCGGCATCGAGCACCGAGGCCGCGGCGTTGAGCGCCCTCATGGACGAATCCCCACCGGATCGATCGATAGGAATCATTCCGATTGCCGGGAAGATGTACTTGGTCTTCCAGTCGTCCATGTACTCCGCCTTGCCGACATAGGTGATACGTCGTGGAAGGACACATGGCACGAAGAATGAATCGAGCACTGAGATGTGGTTGGGTGCGATGATCGCCGGACCGGTGAGAGGGACGTTGGATACCCCTTCGGTCGATATGTTCCAGAGGAAACGGAACGTCGGAACGAGAACGGTCTTGGCCGCCGTATATAGCTGCCCGGCTTCTCTGTTCTGCATCGGTTTTCCTCCCTCCTACCAATCTCGCTTGTGTATCAAGAATTCAAATGGTTCTGCCCTTCAGGGCTTCAATGAGTCGAAACTGCCCCTGTTTCGACGATGTAACGACCTTAGCCGTCAACCAATGATTCGCGCGGTGAACTTTGACTCTCAAATTCTTCGTTGTTGGGAAGAACCTCAGAACCAGATGCCCAGCAACGCGGCAGCGCTCGAAACTCCGCCGCCCGCGGCCACTTCGGCGTCAATCGCTGCAACCGCACCTGGAGTATCAAGGTCATCGTCGAGTCTCTCCCGCACAGCGTCGAGTCCGGCGTCGCCGACACCGGCTGCGAGCCAAGTGTCGAGTCGCTGCGATGCGTCGACAATCATCGAGTCGGTCCACTCCCACTCGTAGCGGTAGTGGTTGTTGAGACAAGCAAGCCGGACCGCACGAGGGTCCCAAGTCACTGTCAGGTCCGATACGAACACGAGATTGCCGAGCGACTTCGACATCTTCTCGCCGTCCAAGCGGACCATTGCCTGGTGCATCCAATGTCGCACCAGTGGCTCACCAGTAGCGGCTTCCGATTGGGCTGCCTCACATTCGTGATGAGGGAAGATCAGGTCTGCGCCACCACCATGTAGATCGATGGTTGTGCCCAACTCGCGCAGAGCCAGGGTCGAACACTCAATGTGCCAGCCCGGACGACCCGGTCCCCACATCGATTCCCAACTGGGTTCGTCTTCCAGGCTCGGCTGCCACAGGACGAAGTCGAGTGGGTCACGCTTGTTCGGATCATCAGGATTTCCGCCGCGTTCCTTTGCGAACGTCAACATGTCCTCGCGTCCGAGTCCGCTGATCTGGCCGAACTTCGGGAACTTCGCCACCTCGAAGTAGACCGCTCCGCCGGCTTGATAGGCGAAACCACGGTCCAACACCATCCCGATGAACCCTCGAATGTCAGCTATGGCAGAGGTCGCTCTCGGTTCGGACCAAGGGGGCAGCATTCCCAGTGTCTCCATATCGGCATCGAAACGGGCCATCTCCGATGCCGCCAGATCTAGATAATGGACACCGAGTTCTCGGGCTTTGGGGAGGATGCTGTCATCCACATCGGTGATATTGCGTACGCAACGTGTTTCGTAGCCCATGTCCCGAAGCCGTCGCTGTAACACGTCATAGGTCAGGTACGTCGCGGCGTGCCCCAGATGCGTCGAGTCATAGGGCGTGATCCCACAGGTGTACATCGTCACGATCGAACTCGCAGGCTCGAAGGGAACTACCTCACGCTTCGCGGTGTCATAGAGTCGCACAGGGCGGAGGCTACAGGCGTCACGCCCGAGACGTCGCAGCACCACCCGCGCGTTGGGCGTGTGCCTCTGTCACATCTGCTCAGGGCAACCCGTTGAGTCGGAGAC
>JAGQSZ010000205.1 GCA_020439285.1 Microthrixaceae bacterium | reverse complement strand
GGGGTTGATGAATGACGACCTCGCCAACCGAGCCGACGAGTTCGTGGAGACCCTGGATGCGGAGGGTCAGGGGATGGACACAGCGAAGTTCCTCGCGGCTGGCGTCAGCCGCATCCTGGCGGTGGACGCGAACCTGGACGAGGGGAAGCTGACCGAAGCGCTGACGGAGTGCATCGTCAAGCGCATCGGGACACCCGTCCTCCTCAGCGTCGGGTCTGCGCTCGTGCAGAGGTACCGCGCCGATGGTCGCGGACAGCTCGCGAACGTCGTCACCGCCGAAGACGACGGTGTCCTGACCATTGACCGCGAAGCTCGGTGGTACAAGCCAGGTGGACGGACGGTGCCGATGAGCCGACCGCTGCGGGTTCATCGCGACTTGATTTCGCCGCCGCCGTTCGGCGACCCGAGTAGTAACGACGGGGAGTTTTACTTCACGTCCACTCCGTCCGAAGTCCACGCACGGGGCGGTGGCATCGACCTCCGTGAGGCTGCGCGTACCGACCGCGAGTTTGCGAGGGACGACGTGGAGGAGATAGCCAAGGATCGGCTCGGGGACGTGTCAGATGCTGTTGTCGCCGCGCTGGACGGTGAGGCTGACCGAGTGGTGCGGGAGGCGATGGCGCACTCGCCAGCCAACGGATCTGTACCGGTCAGATTCATCATCGCGGGGCACTCGGGGAAGCCTGTCGGGTGCAAACTGACCGACATCGAACTGCCGCACGCCACAGCGACGGTGTCGTCCCGCCAGGGAGCCCGAAGCGCCAGAATCAACGTCTACACCCGTGGCGGCTGGGAGTTCATCAAGAACCCCTAGCAGCACCTGCTTCTATTCGTGTCCTGGCTGGTCTACTGACCACGCTGCGCGGCTCTGTTAACGAACCCTGAACAGCGCCGCGCAGCGTCAGCTTGTCCCCGCCGCCTACCTAGTCACTCCCACGGACTGTCTACGCGAATCCCTAGCCACACCAACCGCTTCCAGTCCTCGCGGGTTAGGTCGTAGGCGCGCGTTTGCCGCTCGTCGTGTTCCAGGATGTCGTACACCTCGTCGGTCGCCACCCGCAGCGCGGTCTGCAGCCGCTGTCGCTGATCCTGCGGGAACACGGCGTCGCGCAGCGCGTGCTCCAGCACCCACGCTTCGCACGGGTTGAGTTCCAGTTCCGTGTCCCCGACCCGCAGCGTCCACACATCGCGGGCTGTCCGCTGAATGCTGACTTCCCGCGTCACGCCGCACCCAACGCCCGATACAGGGTGCTCCTGCCGACGCCCAGCGTGCGCGCAACGTCACCCACGCGGTGCCCCGCCGCCACCAGCGTCCGCGCCTGGGCGAGCTGGTCGTCGGTGACCGCAACGGGTCGCCCGATTCGGACACCACGCGCTCGGGCGGCTTCCAGCCCCGCCGTTGTCCGCTCCCTGATGAGTTCCCGCTCGAACTCCGCCAACGCGCCGAACACGCTCAGCACCAGCCGCCCTGACGCCGAGCTGGTGTCGATGCTTTCGGTGAGCGACCGCAGGTGGACGCCGCGTGCGGACAGCACCTCTACGAGGTCGAGCAGGTTGCGCAAGCTGCGCGCCAGACGGTCGAGTCGCCACACCACGAGGGTGTCCCCGTCCCTGAGCTGTTCCAGGCACCTGTCGAGTTCGGGGCGCTGCGCCAGGGAGCCCGACACGCCCTGGTCGGTGAAGGTGCGCTCGACGCCCGCCGCGTCCAAGGCGCGGTGTTGCAACGCGGCGTTCTGGTCAGCGGTGCTAACCCGTGCGTAGCCAATCAACATGTGGTCACCGTCCCATATCGGTCTGACAGTCTGGTTGCGGGAATCCTGTTGTGGGACAGAGAACAGGGACGGGGAACGCCCAGCTCACTGACACGCTGCGCGACCTCGTTAACCAGTCCTAAACACCAACGGTTGCGGGACACCCTCAGTCCTCCCGCCGCGCGACGGCAACCAACGCGCCGACAGCGGCAACACCGACGACGCCCACGGCGATGAACCCGAACAGCTCAGCGCCGCCCGTGTCCGTCATCGCTGCGGTGAGCACCAGCCCGATCAGCGACAGCACCAGGACAGCCGCGTTGCGGTGAGCTTTCACTCGCCGTCAACCAGTCGCTCAATACGGGTGATGGGTGAGCTGACGCGCCACAGGATCAGCCCAGACGGCACGCAATCGAACAACTCGATGCGGAAGTGCCCGCCAACCTTCGGGAACTGCTCCACCGAGAACAGGCGCAACGGTTTGCCGTCGCCGATAAACCGCCCGCGTCCCGCACCAGGAAGCCGCGTGTACGTCAGCGCGTCCAGGTCGAAGATGTGCTCAGAGTGCTCGGTAGTCACCAGCCACCGCCCGCCCGTGTCGGCGCTCAGTTCGGTTACGGTCTCAGCGTTTTCATCCATACCAGCGAGCTTCGCTCCAGCCCCGCCGCAGCGCCAGCCGTTCAGGGACGTGACGTGAGCGTTAGCGAACGTCGCGTCATGCACATGCCGCGAACGTAGTCAGCAGGAACCGTCAGTGGGAGGCACCCACGGGTCGGGTTCTTCCAGTCGTCGCCGCTCCTGCGACCGCTGCCGTTCCTTGTACGCCGCCATCCTCGCGACCATCCGTGTCCACGGGTCTGGTCGCCCGCCCTCACCCAGGACACGGACAACCGCCATCGCCAGGAGCGGCATTGAATCTGGGTCGCGCAACAGTCCCCGTTCCCGCCGCGCAGCGTCGATGAGGGCTTCGTCGCCCGTCCACCAGCCCTCCACGCCGCGCCACGGGTTGCCCACCTGCACCCACGCGAGGTAGCGGTAGTCGGCGGCGCGTCCAGTGAGGAGATGCCCGAAGTAGTTGTCGTTGTCGTAGAGCGAGCGGGACGGGCTCGGGAAGTTCTCGTACTCGGGACGGGTCTCCTCGTCGTCCAGCCAAGTGAACTGGTCATCAACGTAGGAGTCGGAGGGGCGCGGCTTGGCAGTCCATGTCGCCGCGTCACCCCAGGAGAACGTGTCGTGCTCCTCGCCGTCAGTCATGTTGGCAGCTCGACAGATAGCGTCCAGGCGTGCGTGGTGACGGTCACGGACTCGGCGCGAGGGACACGGAAGTTGAGGTCGCCCAGGTCTACGGACTCGGGCAGCTCCAGCGCGGCGCGCAACCGTTCCATGTCCATAGTGCCGTCGTCGCGCAAGAACCGTCCACGGGCGCTGACAGGCAGCCCCTCGGCAGGTGTGTAGGTCACGATGGTCACAGGGCTCATGTTGGCGGCTCCAGCAGGTCGATTCGGACGGTCAGGGTCGGGCAGGTCAGGTGAGCCCACGGCATCAGCGCCAGTTGCTTGGTCACCGCCGCGCACACGGACACGTAGAGGTCGTCGTCCGCCAGATGGTCGATGAGCCCCAAAGCGCTTGCGGCTTCCTCGATTCCACACCGCAACCTCGGCATGTATTCGAGGTTGAGGTAGTCGCCAACGGTCTCCCGAACCTCACCCGTCGCCCGCACGGTGACGGTCACTCGGCACCAGACGTATTCCTCGCGGGTGTCGGCGAACCGCAGCGGGTCATAGGGTGGCACGGCGCACCGTCACCGTCCCGCCGTCGGGCAGGTTGAACGCGGCGGCAGCCTTGCCGTGCCAGAGCTGGTAGGTCAGTGAGTAGAGCAGTCGATACAGGAACGTGTCGGTGAACAGGTCATGCGGCATGTCGAGGTCAGCCGCAGCGTCGAGGACATGGCGCGGGCTCACGTCCCACAGCGGAACCGCCGTCGCGTCGCTGTCGTCGTCGGGCTGCCAGATGAACACGTAGGGCGGCACGGTCAGCCCTCATCATTCACAGCTGTGTGCCCCATCCAGGCGGCACACTTCGGGCAGAGGGTGCGGTGCCAGCCCCACGGGGACTTGTGTAGCGTCCCCGCCGCCCCGCACACCTCGCAGATGGTTCGGCTTCGTCGGGTCGCTTCCCGCGCCAGTCCCAACGCCCGTTCGTTGTCGGTGCTCAGATACACCCGCAGCTCGCCCCATTTGGGCTTCACGTCGGTGTAGGTGGTGTCGGGGTCAACGGCGCGCAGCGCGGCGTCCAGTTCTAGGACGAGCCCAAGCCACCCAGCGGGCACGCGGCGGCGGAAGAACTCGGCGGTGCTGTCATCGACCGCGCGGACGATGAGGATGCCTTTCGGCACCATCGTCCGCCCCTCGACGCGGCGGCTGTCCAGGTAGGTCGCCGCCAACCGCCGCGCGGTGTCGGCGGCGTCGATGGTGATGTCCAAGGTCTGGGCGGCGGCGGTGAGTGCCTGCTCGGTCAGCTCGTTCACGGTGACGCTGCGGGCATGGGCTGGGGTCAGCAGGGTCAGGACGTACATCAGTCACCGATCCCCTTGTACGGCTTGTACCCCTGCTCGTGCTCGGAAGCGCAGGAACCGCACAGCGTCCTGTACCAGCCCCTGGCGCTGACGTGCAGCGTGCCTGCGCCGCCGCAAGCCTCACAGGTGACCTTGGCGCGCTGTTCGGCGGCGCGCAGCAGCGCCTTCACCTCGGGCTTGGACTCGTCGGTCAGATAGACCCGCAGCCCACCGAACTTTTCCTTGATCTGGATGTAGGAGAAGGTCGGGTCGGCGGCGGTCAGCTTCTCGTGCAGGTCGAGCACGATGCTGTCCCAGCCGTCTCCCACGCCGATGCTGGGTGCCCAGTTCGGTGAGAATCGGCGGCGGATGGCGATGAACGGGTCGGTCTGCTCGGTCAT
>JAGQSZ010000204.1 GCA_020439285.1 Microthrixaceae bacterium | reverse complement strand
AATCCGATGGTTCGTGGTCGAACGCCGGATGAAGCCGCGTAGGCTGTTTTCATGGCTGCGAAGGTGGATGGACGGCCCATGGCGTTGCTTGTGGAGCGCAGTAGCCAGGTTGCTGTTACGCGACCTGGCTGACGACCTCAGCGCGCGGCAGGGTGTGATATTGAACTCCAGCGTCCTCATCGTTCGTCTTGTACGAGTAGCTCGACTGGGCCGCCGTCGGGATAGGTAACGACGATGCGCATCTCGCCTCCAGTGGCGGTGACGAAGCGCTTCAGGGTGGATAGGAGCATGTCGCTGCGGTGTTCGAGTCGGGAGACCTCGGACTGGTCCATGTCGAGCAGTTCGGCGATTGTCGACTGGGTGAGAGCACGGGCCTCGCGGAGTCGACGGAGGGTGGCCTGACGATCACTGATCTCTGCCAGGACCGCGTCGTAGCGGGCCTTGGCACGGGGTTTGGTTTCAAGGAGTGCCTTGAACCGCTCATGAGCGTTTGTAGCGTCGGCCCACTCCTGGTCGGAGATCGTGGTGTTGGCGGCCTTGGCTTCATCTGTTGGTATGGTGCGGGTGGTCATAGGTTCCCTCGCTTGATGATCGGCTTGGTGTCGGTGTGGTGGCGTACGTACTGGTCGAGTCGTGCTTCGGCCTCTGCGACGTTGGCTGGGTACCAGTTGTTGCCCAGAGTGGTCTTGTCGCCTCCTAGGAGGATGATGGCCACCTGGCCTCGGTCGGTGGTCTGGCAGAAGGCGTAGAGGATCCGGAGTACCGGCGGTCCATCGGCGTACGGCGCGGCTTCGGACGGGGGAGTGCGTCTAAGGGCGTGCATGTCGTAGCGCGATGTGACGACCGGGTGGGATTCCTCGCGACGTTCATCATCAAGGTCTCATCCGTGGACCTCGAGTGCCGTCAGCAATGCCATCACCTCCCCGAAGATCTCCTCATCGACCTCAGCGACCTCGGACAGCCATCGGCTGAACAGCGGGTGGTAGTGGAGGTCCATGGTATGCATTCTACCTCATATGAGGTTGAGCGCATGCTGGGCAATCCATTTGGCAATCAACTGCCGGGATCATGCCGGATTCAGCACCACGAAACTGGATCGAAGACCGCATGAAATCAGCTATTCTGGGGCTCTACAACACCAGACGGACCCGCCCGGGACCGCCTTCGGATCAGAAGGTTCGGATTCGAATCCCTGCGGGCGCGCCACAAACCCCCTGACCCGGTCGTTCGCGGTGGATGCGGTGAGTTGGGGACCGATGGTTCGTTGTTCGACTAGGTCCGGATGAAGGATGGGCTATGAGAATTTGTTGGACGAAGTGGTCCAACAGTTGCTTGACGCGATGGTTAGTGAGCACTTATTAGTGACCACTAACCATCTGTTCCGATAGACTCGCCATATGGCTCGAACGAGCAAGGCCGATCTCACATCTGCTGGCGGGATCTCTTTCATGCACGCCGCTGACTCGATCGGGTTGCAGGTGATCAAAGCGCCAGCGGATGAACCCTGGGATCTGTTGGTCACAGTCGATGGCAACACCATTCCTGTAGTCATCGAAGCAGCAGCAATTGTGAATCCTGAAATGGTCCAACGACTCATAACTCGCTCGTCGACACTGAAGGACGCGATCGGTGTCGTCGTCGGTGACCTGATCACTGCACCAGCCCGAGATGCGCTGCGCGATGCTGGCTGGGGGTGGTTGGACCGACGCGGGCATATGGCGCTGCGGGCGAACGGTTTGTACATCGACGTCGATGTGCCAGCCGACGATCGACACGTTGTAAGGCCACCACTTCAGCCGATATCGGGCGTGGCGGCGATCTCCTGGGCTTCCGCTCTCCTCATGGCGCCAGAGGATCCACCATCGATGCGATCAGTGGCCCGGCGGGTTTCGTTGTCTCATTCGGCGATCGTCGCTGCGGCGAAGAGGCTTCGAGAAGCCTCACTGGTCCGCGCGGACGGTAGACCCTTGGTACCAGAGCTGTTCTGGGCACTCGCTGATGTATGGCGACCTCGGCAGGTCGCGCTCGCCCAGCTTCCGTCAGCCAAAATCGCTGACGATCGTGATCCCCTGGGCCTCGGCCTTGACGAACAAGAGTCGGGTTGGGCAGTGGCTGGAACCGTTGGCGCAGCAGCCTGGGGTGCACCTCTAGCGATCGGACGTGCTTATCCGCCCGAGTTCTATGTGCCGTCAGCGTCGCACTTGCGCCAGTCGATGCTCCGCCTTGGCGAGTCACCTCGTTTCGAGGAACGGGCATGCACCGTGGCGGTAGCGCCGACACCATTGGTCTGTATCGAACGGTTTGAGCCGCGTGGCAACGAATGGGGTCCTTGGCGCGTAGCGCATGGCCTGTTCACCGCATTGGATCTTGCGCAGGACCGCGCCCGTGGCGCCGAAACACTGGCCGACTGGGACCCAGGAGACTTCACTCGTGTCTGGTGAACGGATTGTTCTAGCTGGTGATGCTGACGGTGTTGCAGCACGCCTCGTGCACGCTCTGGCACAACTCGCCGATGTGAACCTCGGTCCGTATGCACTCATCGGGGGACTGGCCGTCATGTGTCGTCTGGCAGCGGTCCATCGGGTTACCCAGGACGTAGACACGGTGACCGAGATGACGGTGCCGACGGCAATTGAGATGATCGTGTCGACCATCGGAGAACTGGATCCGTCGAACCCGAATCGTGTTCTGATCGAAGGGGTGAAGCTCGACGTCATTGACACCGAGACCTTCTCGTACGAAGACCTTGGAGACGTCGACCAGCAAAGCCAACTTTTTGTAGTCGGCCACCGTTGGGCGCTAGATACGGCCACCGAAACTGAGGTCACTGTGGGCATGGAGACGATCTCCATCCGAGTAGCGACCCCGGCTGCACTCGTAGCGATGAAGACGTGTGCTGTGCGTGGACGTCGATCACGTGAACCGCATAAACGAGCGTCGGACCTCTATGACCTCTACCGTCTCGTCCTCGAACACGACCGTGCGGGTCAGATCGGCGACAGGCTGGCCAACGCGCCATTCGGCCTCGGTAACCTCGTCGCAGACTCCATACGGATGATCGTCATCAACGAGCCCGAACGAGCAGCCCGATTGCTGTTTGATGGAAGTCCAGAGATGCGAGCAGTCACCGCGGATGACCTGCTCGACGTACTGGGTCCGCTAGCCGCCCGACTCGCCACCTGATCGATACCTAGCAGTCAACTACGCGGATCAGGGTGGATCCACACCCTCCAATCGAACCGAGAGTTGCCCGAAACCAGCTGTCCTGGTGCGTCACAACTCCAGACGGACCCCATGGAACTACCTGCGGATCAGAAATTCAGGTTCGAATCCCTGTAGGTGCGCCGCTGACATACTGTGATCTTGGCTGGTAGGGCTTCATTTCCTAGGAGGGATTCTCACAGTTGGGAGTCGACCTGTCACACACGGGAAACGAGCGGCTCGGTGGGCGGGGTACGAATGAGTCGCGCCACCCTCTAATGGGCACTTTCAGCGGCCCATGACCCTAACTGGTTCAAGACTCTCAAGATGTCCCCGTTATCGGGCTCCGCCTTGACTTCTGGTCAATCATGTGACGCGCGTTCCAACCCAATTGCCGCATGGTAAACCGTGTTTGATGAATGGCCGAGTCACACGGGTATCGAGAGAGGGTCGGCTCTCCGGGCATTGCCGATAAGGGCTGAGCGCTGACCTGTTCGCATAGATCCGTCATGTCTGGACCTTCACAAGCGTCACCGGAACCACGTAGGGTGATCATTGATCCGCGTCACGTGGCGACTGTGCCGCTAGGCACAATACGCCAGCGGAATTAGCGGATGATGGAGGGGTCCTTGTGTGCAGTGTCGATAGGCTGAGACGAGCTCTTGCAGAACTCCGCGTTATCGTTACCTACCAGACTGAGAACTTGGGGTGAATGTGTCTCGATCAGATGAAGAATCGGACGAGGAGGAGAGGTACGACTATTACGAACGGAGACCCAGAAGATACGCGAGATCGCCCGGGTTCTCTCGTATCAGAGTGTTCGGTTGGAGCCTGGTAGTAGCCGTCTTCCTTGTTGGGGCATTGTCGATCTTGGGAAAGTTCACGTCATTCGGTGACTACCTAGGACGCTTCTTTGGCAATGAGACATATTCAGCGACGGGCCCCGTCGTACTGCACAAGCTTCAGGCTATGCACGAACTCGTTGTTGCAGAAGGTACTTTCGAAGTTCCAGTTGTCATCTGCAACGGCAAGCCCAAGGCATATGCAACTAGGGAAAAGGCTGATGAATTGCTCAATGCCTGCACAGGATTCCGTGATGAAAAGGCGACAGTTCTCATTCGGGCCAAGGTTCAGTCCGTGTTAGACCTCTCTAAGGTCACCCAAGATGACATCAGTGTTGAGGGTAAGAACATTGAGATGCGACTTCCTAGTCCCACTCTGCGGCGGGCGAGCGTTGACGCCGAAGATGGAGTCCTCATCGTTGGAATGAAGAAGTCGATCTGGCCCGGTGGATTACCCGATGATTACTTGGCCCAAGCAGCCAAGGCCGCAAAGCGAAGCGTTTCGAAAGTCGCCGAGCAGTCGGGGCTTCGCGAGATGGGCTCCAATAGCGCACAAGAGATATTCGAGCGTCTCCTCGGAGCTTTTAAAGAATATGAGAATGTCACTGTAACCGTCGACGAGCCACCCAAGGGCTGACTACCCAACCCCCAGGCGGCGCAGGTCGTCTTC
>JAGQSZ010000203.1 GCA_020439285.1 Microthrixaceae bacterium | reverse complement strand
CTCCGTCATCGTCCTAGCCGAAGGGCGACTGCTCAATCTGGGTTGCGCGACCGGTCACCCCAGCTTTGTGATGAGCTGCTCATTCTCCAACCAGGTGTTGGCACAAATCGAACTGTTCACCAAGACAGCCGACTACCCGCTCGGGGTTCACGTGCTTCCCAAGCAACTCGATGAGAACGTCGCACGCTTCCACTTGGATGCGCTCGGAGTTCGCCTCACCAAGCTCACCCCAGAGCAATCAGCGTACCTCGGAATTCCGGTAGAGGGCCCCTACAAGGCGGATCACTACCGTTACTGATCAGCTAGATCGAGGCCCGCGCCGTTCACGGCTCGTCATAGAGCAGATGGACCTGTTCGGCGAGCCAAGCGGCGTGGGCCTCGAGAGTTTCAGGCGGACGAATCCATGTGCCGGTCCTGGGCGGAACGGCTCTCAGCCGCCTTTGCCGGGGACCAGCTTGTTCAGATCCAGATCCAACATCTGCCGGGTCAGAGCATCAGCGACGAACTGTGCCGCTTGAGGATCATCGAAGTGCATCCCGTCAGTCGGCCTCAGAACCAATCCGTCGACTTGCTCGGGGCAAGGAGTGCTCGGGCACACGGTCCCGGCTAGGTCCAATGTGGTTGATCCGGGGAGTTCACCGCTGATTCGTCGAAGCAATTCCCGATGGTGCTCGAAACGCTCGAGTTCAGATGGCGATGGACCGTTGGCCGTGATCTGGCTTCCCTTGACAGTGTCTGGCATGAGCGCCCATGCCACCGCAGCGCCATTGTAAGTCAGTCGGTCATTTGTCTGTCTGTAGAGGTCGTCGAGAATGGCGTCTGAAGCCGGCGTACCGAACTCGTACCAGGTTCCATCGACCGTGCGGCTGATGCTCTCCCAAGTTGAAACGACCAGTACAAGGTCTGGATCGAAGCTACGTACGGCGTTGGTCTGCTTGATCGGAATCTGCTCTGAGCAGTCCGCAATTCGTGAACCACCGAATTCGACGATGGGCTTGTTCGGAGCTGTCGACGGATCACCCGTTACGACGCCGCACCCGGGAGTAGCGATGGAAGCAAATGACACTCCCTTGGCTTCGAGTTCCTTGGAAAGGGCGCTTTCCAAGCTGGCGGCGATGCTGTCGCCGATGAGCAGGATCCGAGTCGGCCTCCTCACCGTTGGAACAGTTGAGGTGGTCTGATCAGGCTGGGATCCATCTACCGACGATGTCGTGGTCGTGACGTTGTTCTCCAATATGTCGCCAACGTCTCGGTCGACGAGGTACGAGGGAGGTGGCGGTAGATCACGAGTGATTAGGAGCGTCGCCGAGATCATCGCGATGGGTATGAGTACCGCCGAGGTCAACAGTGCTTTGCGCGATGGCCAGGTTCGTAAACGTATTGGGGTCTCGACGAAATGAAACAGCAGCGCAGCGAGCGCCAGGACAATGACCATTCGAAGTGCAAACAGTGGCCACAGCGACAGGCCCGTCCTCCGGGGCGAGAGCCAGATGAAGATCGGCCAATGCAGGACATAGATGCCGTAGCTGATCCTGCCGATGTAGACCAGAGATCGGTGTTCCATGAGCCTGCTCAGCACTCCACCTTGGAGGAGTGCAAGAATCAGTACTGCTGAACTTATTGCTGTAGCAAGAAAACCCGCAGGGTAGAGCCACAGTGAATCCAACGTGGCCAGACCGATCAGAGCACAGAGCGCTCCGAGCGCGATCGGCCCCGCGGCTCGGACCACGCTACGTACATCGGGATTTGGAATCCTCAGGCGCCTCAATGTCACACATGCAAGCAACGCTCCGACAATCATCTCGGCTGCTCTGGTATCGGTGCCGAAATACGCGCGGTGGATAGAACTCCGCGCGAGCACAAAGTTCAGGACAATGGATATGACCACGGCGATCAGCAGGACCATGACGATTCTGTTGAGTCGCTTCCTCGGAGAGCGACCGCGAGTCAGGGTCAGCGTCAAACCCACGATGATGAGTAGAGCGACGTAGAACTGACTCTCGACCGCCAGACTCCAGAAGTGTTCCAACGGCGATGGTGATGAAAACGCGTCTGCGTAGGACGTACCAGTTATGACGAAATGAATGTTGAGCAGATCAGTTAGAGCCCACCCGATCTCGGAGCGGACCTGGCGTAACTGCGAGCTGTCCCAGGCGCCTGCTGCCCCGAGCGTCAATATCATCACCAGCGTTGCCCAAGCGGCCGGAGTCAGACGCCGCAACCGGCGTGACCAGAAGCTCGCGGCATCGATTGACCCTGTGCGGTTCCACTCTCGTAAGAGCAAAGAAGTGATCAGGAACCCCGACAGCGTGAAGAAGACGGAGACCCCTAGAAAGCCTCCTCGGGCCCAGCCAAAGCCCGCGTGGTAAAGCAGCACTGCAACAACTGCGAAAGCACGTAGACCATCTAGGGCAGGTACGTAAGTGAGGTCTTCGGTTGGCAACGATCGACGGATCACTGGTGATTCAGCGAATTCGTCAGGTTCGGAGAGCCTCGTCGGTGTGGTGTTCATCTACCCAATTGGTCAACTGTCGAAGCCTCGATTCACCCTGTTGGGAGAAACCTGTCCGCCAAAACGCGATTTGGTAACGGCGCTAATGGCATTGGACGCTGAAGGCAGACGCCAACATGTACGCAACGGCGGGAGGCACTTTCGTTGATCACAGCTTCGCGCGGAATCAAGGACGTAGAAGGAACTCCGAATCGCGGTGACAGAGGGCCTAGTGATGGGATGCGCTGATGATCACGCGGTCAGAGCGAAGTCCGACCAACCTTGTGCAGTATCGGAGCACTTCAGTCGCTCCGACAGATCCGAGTGCTTGGCGATGGCAGCTGCATAATGGGCTCTGCGGGCCTCGGCTCTTCCTACGGGGTGCACGAGCTGTGGGGGAGTGAACTGCGACTCGATCCCTTGACGGATCATCTCAAGAGCGTTGCTACGAAGCTGTGAGACCCGCGAGCTGCTTATACCGAGGAGCCGAGCGATCTCTTCTTGCGGTCGCTCCTCGAGGTAGACGCCGACCACGACTATGCGCAGCCGTTCAGGTAGGGACTCGAGCGCGGCCCGCACATATCCCTTCATGTCCATCAATTCGATCACCTCATCGGGGCGCAGCGAATCGGTGTCCTCGACGTCGCAGGGGTTTTCACAGTCGTCGTTCCACTCGGAAAGATGCCGGACCACACCAGATCCGACTACCCGACGCATCTCTTTGATCTCGTCGATCGTGACCCCGATCCGGGCAGCGAACTGATCATCGGTAGGCGAGCCGCCATGGACGTTAGCGAGTTCTTGGGACACGTTGTCCACGTATCGTTCCAATTGGCGAAGCTTTCGAGGTGCCCAATCGGTCGCTCGAGCAACGTCGAGAATCGCGCCCCGTATGCGTTGGCTGGCGAAGGCTGGAAACGGCACCGATCGATTGAAGTCATAGCGGATCGAGGCTTCGACCAGGCCGAGCTTTCCGGCAGCGATAAGTTCACTCCGGTCGATGAAGCTCGGGAACCTGCTCGCCACTCTCACGACAATTTGGTCGACGAGCCCAAGGTTTGACTCGACCAGTCGAGTTCTCTGTGGATCCATGGCTTCCTCCGCCTGTTCGGACGACTGGATTGTTCGCACCTTGTTCGACTGATCCGGGTGGCTTCTTTATGCGGTGTCGGGAAATCGGGTCGAAAGGACCTGTGTAACGGTCCGAGTGACCTATTCGTACCTCCGCAGCAGGTGTTCGCGAAGGAGCAACTACGGGGTCACAGCCAGGGTCAGCCCGCTGATGGCAGTTGCCCCAGCGCCGAGTACGGCGTCGCCGGCAGCGCAAAGTGTTGCGCCCGTGGTGCGTATGTCATCGATCAGCATCACTGATCCAAGGCGTTTGTTCTTGAGGGACACAGACTTGGACTGAAACTCCACGCCTTCCATCCGCTGCGCTCGGTTCCGGCCTGTTTGATGGCCCGAGTCACTTGACCGTTCCACCAATTGCACGCATGGCAACCCCAACTCCCGCGCCACGATCCGCGCCAGGACTTCGGCCTGGTCGAAACCGCGTTTGCGTTTGTGGCCTAGCGACGTAGGAGCCCAGGTGACACAGTCGGCGTCCCAATCAACGAGCTTCGCGAGCACTCGGCCCGGCAGATCGATAGCTCGGCGCTTTCGATCGAACTTGATTGCAGAAATCAGCTGACGGGTATCGCCCTCGTAGCTGAGAAGCGAAGCGAAGTGAGCGAAGCCTGGTGGGGGAGCCAAATCTGGTGCTGGCGGCAGGCCGGTGAGACATCCCCGGCACACAGCAGCACCTTGTTTTCTGCAGAGGACGCAATGATCTGGGAAGAACCAGTCGAGCATTTGGCGAACCTATCGATCAGCACGCCCGAGGGATACCTGATCCACAGGGAATCAGTCCCCGGCACTTGGGACCCGTTAGGTGCCCGATAGAGTGGCACCGTGGGTTTTCTCGACAAGGTTCTGCGAACCGGCGAAGGTCGCAAAGTAAAGGCGCTCGCCGGGCTCGTCCCAGATATCAACGCTCTCGAGCCGGAGATGGAGGCGCTCAGCGACGCGCAGCTCCAGGCCAAGACACCCGAGTTCAAGTCACGGCTTGAGAAAGGGGAAGAGCTCGACAATCTGCTCATCGAAGCGTTCGCTGTGACTCGTGAAGCGGCGAAACGTGTGATCGGCCAACGTCACTATGACGTCCAGCTCATGGGCGGCGCTGCTCTGCATTTCGGCTGGGTAGCCGAAATGAAGA
>JAGQSZ010000202.1 GCA_020439285.1 Microthrixaceae bacterium | reverse complement strand
TGGTGTCACCACCCGCGGTGTCATCACGCAACGACGTGAACACCACCGGAGACCCAGCAGCACCCTCCGCGACCAGCCACCCGTTCACCTGCAACTCCGCCGACCCCGACTTCACCACCGCACCCGGAGCAACAGTCAACACCACATCAGACGCCACGGTCAGAGAACCCGGGAAGCGCCCGATCCCACCACCACCACCCGAGTAGTTGTTGCCCAGCAGCGTCGGCCAACCCGGCTCCGAGTGGATCGTGCTGTCGGCGACCACAGTTCCGGAGATCAGCGTGCCGTTGTAGCTGTTGCCCGAACCGTTGTTGTCTGCCACCAGGTCAAGATCGAGCTGGCCCGACACCGACAACGCAGCTGTGTACTGGTCGCCAGTTCCTCCCGAGCGGAGCACCGTGTTGCCCGACACCACCGGCCGGACCGCCGAGCTCACATTGATCGCCGATCCCGAGTGATCAGCGAACACCGAATCGCGGATCGAGATCGCTCCGGCTTCCCCTCCCCCAGAGGAAGCGGTGTCGACACCTGTGGCTGAGAACGACACCCGGGCGCTCGACAACTGCAACGACCCGCCGGTTGCGACGTCGATACCGGCCCAGTTCCCAGCAGCCGGCGAGGTCGCAGCACCATCGCCGTTGGTGTCACCACCCGCGGTGTCATCACGCAACGACGTGAACACCACCGGAGACCCAGCAGCACCCTCCGCGACCAGCCACCCGTTCACCTGCAACTCCGCCGACCCCGACTTCACCACCGCACCCGGCTCAACCGTCAACGCCACATCGGCAAGCACCGTCACGGTGCAGGCGAGTCGGTGGACTTTGTCTGCTTCCCAGGTCTCGTCGGCGGTCAGGGACCCGCAGTGGTCGACAACTTCCCAGTCGTGAGACACCACAGCGGCGGAAGCCAGCGATTCGCTTGCCGAGCCGACCTCGTTGGAGACGGTGACGGTCACCCTGATGCGACGGCCCAAGTCGTCCTGCACAGCCACATACGTGGTGGCTGTGCCCTCTTGGCGCACCACGCAGTCCGTGGTGTCTCCCAGGCACGACTCGAAGCGGAACGAGAACACCAACGGCTCGGCTCCCGTCCACACACCCGGATCGACAACAAGTCCCTCACCGACACGAGCCGACCCCGAGAGAGCCGGGGGCGTCACAACGGCTGGCCCCTCGGGCACATCCGGGATCGTCGTGGTGGTGGTCGTGGTCGTGCTCGTAGATGTCGTCGTTGTCGTGGATGTGCTGCTTGTTGTGGTTGTCGACGAGGACGTCGTCGTGGTCGTGGTGGTGTCGTCGCGTTCACGCACCGGTCCGACCGGCGCGGCGGACTGCGTGCTGGACCCAGCGGCATTCTCGGCGCGAACTGAGACTCGGATCAGGCGGCCGAGATCGTCCTCCACCGGCGAGTACCGGTCGGAGTTCTCACCAACGTCGCGGCAATCGCTCGGGGCTTCCGCAGCGCAGCTCCTCCACGAGAACACGTAGCCCGTCGGGTCGAACAGCCATTCGCCACGACTCGCAGTGAGTTCACCACCGACCACCGGATCACCGGAGATGCTCGGCGGCTGGAACCCCGGACTTGGAGCGCAAGCAGCAGCGATCAGCATCGCACAGCAGACCAGTACCATCCAACGAACCCTCATAGCGTTCCCCTTCCTCCGGCTACGCCTTGCAACAGTCTTGTCAACTGATCCTGCAAAGCACAAGCGAAACGATTTGTCTGAAGCTTTGGAGATGTGATTTGCCAACGGCCCCGCACGTCGAGACGCACGGTCCAGGACATCATCAGTTACGGATCGCTGGCATCGGGACAAGTCTGCATAAGTCCATGCATACTTGTCCCGCGCGCGTCATTGGGATTGCCGCAGGGCCTATCATGGCATGGACCCAGATCAGACTCTTGCCTTTACTCCGATCGATCATCCAGACCCGCGTGTGCATCGGATCGGATTCGATCTAACTCACCCTTACGTCGAACAGTGCTGGTCGGCAGTGGTCGGACCCAGCTCCACGCTGTTGTTGAGGCGGATCTCAACGCTCTGGATGGAAAGCGTTCCCGCCCGGATCGAGGCCGCTGAGCTGTCACGGTCATTGGGTCTGGGGGCTGGTGTTGGCGAGCGCAGTCGGCTGGCAAACACGTTGAGCCGTCTCACCCAGTTCGGTCTGGCCAAGACGTCAACTTATGGGGAGGGACTCGACGTCTACCGCCAGATTGCGCCACTGGGTTCCCGACAACTCGCTCGTGTGCCCGAGTGGACCAGAACCACCCATGAACAGCTCTTTGGCCACCACCTCGAGCAGGTCGAGAACCTCGATCAGCACAGATCGAGCGCCGCGACAATGAGTGCCCGGCTCGACCGACTCCAGTTCAGCCAACAGTCCTCGAATGCCCTACAGCATCCCGGACAGGCGATCGAGCTATGACTCTCAGACGCCGCAGCGGCTCACCTGGAACATCGTCCCCTGCGATCGCTCACATCGACCCAGAACAGCAGATCCGGCGCGCACACATTGACAGGTTCCCCTACGGGGAACCTGTTGGACCTCCCGTTCGGCGTTCCCGGTGAAGTTCACGGTGACCCCGCTCGGCGGTGGCCGAGCCGACACGGCCCGAGTCGTGGACTCGATCGTCCGCTACCTCCAACCCCATCCCAAATCACCTCCAGCTCCAGTCCGACCTGGCGGCAATCCCGAACCTGCTGGCTCTGTCGGCCCCGAGCGTTACTACGCTGACTGCGGCGAGGAACCCGGACGTTGGCTCGGCCGCACAGCAACCACTCTGGGACTCAACGGAGTGGTGCAGCGCAGCGATCTCGCCGCGATGCTCTCCGGGAGGGATCCGCGCACCGACGAACGGCTTATCTCAGCGCAGGGGTCAGCTGGACGGCGACCGACTTTGGGTGCTGGCAGCCACACCAGAATCGGTGACGACGGTGAACATCTCTATGACGTGGCTGACGTCGCTGCACGGCTTGGGTTGACCCACCGGGAGGTCGACCGAATGCTCAATGTCGGCACGGCGCTCGCTATCGGCCACTTAGCGGGCGCGGCCGCGACTCCCGATGGGGTTCCTGACCGACCCCGGCCTCCCGCCGGAGCACCTGCGCGACCTCCCATTGAACCTACCGATGACGGTATCGCCGATAGGTTTGGACAACCGGGCGGCTCGTACCTAATACCGATGATCGAGTCGGATGGTTCGCGTTGGGTTCGTGCCAGCGAGTTGGAACGCTGCGCGAATGCCCGCGAGATGGGTCTCGACCCGGAACATCTTCGAGCACTCGGAGCAGCAGACGATCAGATTCCGCTGCGCGAGGCTGCTCGTCTCATCGGTGTCACCGACCGCTACTTGCGCGGCGTCGCCCACTACTACGAGGAGTATCAGGTCGACATTGAACGGTCCCTCGCCGCTGGCCGTCAGCCGCGTCGAGCGTTTATCGTCGCGCACCGTGGAACCAAGGGCAGGTGGCTAGTTACCCGCGAGCACTTGGCCGAGTTTCTGGAACGGCGGCGTCCACCCGCTGTTCGGGTCGCCTACGACCTCACCCTGACGACCGAAAAGTCGCTCGGCGTTCTGGCTTTGCTCAGCGACACGCCGACACGCTCCGCGGTTCTTGATTCGATCCAAGCGGGAAACGACTGGGCGATTGGCTGGCTCGAGGACCGGGCAGTCGGTCGAATCGACGGCAAGCCGGTTGAGGCTGAAGGTCTCGCTGTGGCGTCGTTTCGTCACCTGACCTCTCGTGCTCTCGATCCGTTTCCGCATCACCACAATGTCGTCATGAACACCGCTCGGATGCCCGACGGTAGCCATCGTGGTCTGTGGTCCCGCGTTCTGTTCGCAAACGCGCACGCCGCCTCAGCGCTAGCTACCGTCGAGATGCGCCATCAGCTCAGCGTCAGCCTTGGAGTGCGATGGCGTCCGAGCGGAAAGGGCGGGTGGGAGATCGCTGGCATCAGTAACACTGTTGTGCGGGAGTTCTCCAAACGGCGCAACGAGATCGACGACGCGCTCCGAGAACTGGAAACCGAGATCGGTCGCGGCGCTCACCCGCACGAGATCGAACACATCGTTTTGCGCACCCGACCAGCCAAGAACCACACACCCGCCGATGATCTAGTTGATTCGTGGCGCGAGCGCGCCGCTCGCCACGGCCTCACCGCCGATGCGCTGATCGCGCTCACCGGCCATGAGCGAACCGAACAGAAAGTTGATACAGATGCGATCTTTCGGTCGCTTGCTGGACCCGACGGGATCTGCTCTGGCAGTTCAGTGTTCTCGCGATCCGAAGCGCTCGCAGCGCTGGCCAACCACCCCATTCCTGACGCTGCTGGCGGGGAGGCCCAACCGCTTCTATGCGGCGCACAACAACTGATCGAGATGACCGACCAGTTTCTCGCGTCCTCACAAGTCGTCGCGCTCACTGATACCGACGAGCCGCTCTACAGCACCGTCGAGATGCTCGACATCCAGGATCGTATCGCTGACCGGTTCGCCAAAGGCTTACACCGCGGAGCACATCTTGTTGGTGACGAACATCTCGCCGCTGCCCTAGCCAAACACTCGCACCTGAGCGGCGAGCAGGGTCGACTTGTGACTGAGTGGTGCCAACGCGGCCACCGTTTTCAAACCGCGGTCGGTCGAGCTGGAGCGGGCAAGACGACAACTATCGCCGCATGTGCTGACGCCTGGACAGCAGCGGGCTATCGAGTCATCGGCGCGGCCGTGAAAGGTGAGGCC
>JAGQSZ010000201.1 GCA_020439285.1 Microthrixaceae bacterium | reverse complement strand
AGACGTCCGATCTGGTGGATGGCTCCGGTGTTGAGCGGGCCGCATCAGGTCCGGGCAAATCGGCTCGTAGTCGCCAGAATCCGTCGTCGTCACGTCCAGCTGTCAACCGGCCTCCCATGGCCTCGATCCGCCGCCGGGCACCTGCGATACCGGTGCCGGAGCCACCACCTATGCCGTCACCCGACACACCGTTGTCCGAGACAACCAGCGACACCGACGTGTGGAATCCGTCTGTGGTGTCAACTCCATCCTCAACGGTCAGCCGGACCTCGATCAGGGTCGCGTCGCCAGCGTGACGCCGAATGTTCGTGAGCCCCTCAGCACACACCCGGTGCAGAACCAACCACTGCGACGGGGTCAGGTCCATCTCGTCGAACTCCCAATTGACCACAGCGGCAGTGGAACTGGCGAACGCCTCGACGAGTTCACGGAGTTGTTCAGGGCCCCGGCCAGATGCTGAATGGTTGTGTGTCGGGCCGCTCAGTGCCCTGGGGTTGGTCGGTTTCCCCGACTGGTCGGCATCGGCAGTCGACCTCGGCGGCTCTGGTGTGTCGATGGTCGAGACCATCGTGCGGATCTCGTCGAGGGCACGTTGCGAGGATTCCGCGATCAACTCGAAGACCTCTTGGGTGCGATCAACCGCGTGATGTTCGCTGGTCGCGGAGGTCGGCTTGTCCCGCATGTTCGCACGGGCCAGTACCAGGATCCCGGTCAGTTCATGAGCCACGCTGTCATGGAGTTCACGCGCGATCGCCATTCGTTCGCCCTGGATTGCGATCCTACGTGTGCTGGCTATCCGACGGCGCTGTTCACGAACCAATAGCCCGATGGTCACGGCGATCACCATCACGGTGATGGACATGCTGGCCAGCAATCCGTCTGAGCTGTAGAAACCGAGCGCCATCGGAGCGACGCCCAGCACTGCCGCTACACCAACCAGGATCAAATCCGTACGAGTGACCGACCGTGCCGCCAACACTCCGGTGAGCACCAGCCCACTGAATAGCGATCCTGCGCTGGGAATCGCCTGCCCCGTCAACGCGATCGGAATGAACACACTGACCCCGATGGCCGACAGAGTGATAACCGCTGGGCGGAAGGGGACACCTCGTGATGCAGTTTCGAAACTGCCCTGTGGGCCACGGAGAGTCGAGATCACCATCCAGCATGTGACGATGATCGCGGGGAGCCATGACCACATGATCAGCCATCCGAAGCGTGTCTCACGTGAGGTTCCCAAAACCGTGTCGACGTCGAGTACTACTGCGAGGAACAGCGGCAACAGCCAGATCCGTTGTAGGATCCCAATGGTGCGTCGGGGCATGTGAACCTCCCTTCGGTGGTCGGTGGTCGATGGTAACTGTGGTGGCAACGTTACGACCCCAGTAAGCCGCCCGGGTCGACTGGGACCCGGGCGGCTTGCACGGACTCATCCGGATTCTGGGATTCAGTTGCGAGTTGCGACTCAGCGCCCCGAACCGAGCTGGACGTTGTTGGAGGTCAACTCGACCACGATGAAGTCGTCGATTGGGACCACGCCTGTTACCTCTGGTCGCTTGTCGCCGGTCAGTTCGTTGCTGCCGTTCGTGA
The DNA here is from genome assembly GCA_020439285.1 of Microthrixaceae bacterium. Taxonomy (GTDB): domain Bacteria; phylum Actinomycetota; class Acidimicrobiia; order Acidimicrobiales; family Microtrichaceae; genus JAGQSZ01. The sequence continues at coordinate 3,158 of JAGQSZ010000201.1, read as the reverse complement.
GAGCCGCGATCGTGACCGGCTGTGGGGCGGTTCCGCCGTCGGCGCTGATCACAACCTGGTCGCCGACGAGTTCAGCGCCGTAGGTGACCACCTGGCCGTCGATGATCGCCTGGGAACGGTTTGGAGTGCGATCGAGCTGCGGCGTCGGTGTGCCATCGGGGTAGGGGACCCGAACGAAGGTGCGGAACCGTTCGGCAACACCGGTCTTCAGATCTAGATTCTGGACCAATAGAAATTGTTCGGTTCGGTCGGTGCCGCCATCCAAGTAGAGATAGGCGGTCGAGATCATCTCGTTGTGTCGTGACCACAGGTAAGGCTGGCCACGTACATCTGTGTGGTCGACGAGTCGCTCCGGAACGATCGGCGCGACCATGCCAAGCAACTGCGTCTCGAGATCGGCCTTGGCAGAGCTTTCACCTGCTGCCACGCCGGCGATGACGGCGAAGAGCACGATCAGCATGATCAGCGGGGCGAGCCACAAGCTGCGTGAGCGCCTCCGCCCTTTGGTCGGAACCCAGTCGGTATTCGTGGGATTCGAGGTGGTATTGGTCGGGTTGGTCATGGTTTTCATGGGTCTGTTCCTGTCGTATTGGGAGGGGGCTAGTTGATTGGTCGAATGGGGATCGAGGACTGCTGGGTCACGGATTGCTGGAGCGGCGCAGGAGGGGTCGGCTGGCGACGATTCCGCCGCGCACTGCTAGGACGCCGAGCACGATGGTCGCGACCACCAGCAACAGTCCGCTCGGGTCCAGCGACGACGAGCCCACGGTCATCGGGCTAGCGGCGATCAGACCGGTTGCCGCGCCCATCGCCGTAGCGGCCAGTACCGGTGTGGTGACCTGCAGGATCCTGGCGCGGTCGATCATCGCGAGCGGCACGCCGGCACGTCGTAGCCGAGTGTTGGTGGTGTGACGGTCGATTACTGCTGCCGTTGCGATGACTCCGGTTCCGACAGTTGCGATGATGAACGAGACCACCAGGATGATCAGCGATGCGGTGCGGAAGTCGTGGGCGAAGCGGTTGTCGCGGCCGATGACATCGACGCCAGTTGCCTGAGCCGAGGTGGGTAGTACTTCGTCGAGAGTCCCGCGGATCTGATTAGTGGTTGATCCGTCGCCCGGGAGCGCCACGTGGATCCACGAGACTTCCTCATCTCCGCTGGTTACCACCGTGTCGAGCGCTCCTCCGGAAGCCGACACCCATACCGAGGTGTCAATGCCTGCTGCCGACAGGGCGGAGGTCACCCTTGCAGCTGCTGGGTCCGCCTGGTCAGCGCTGATGGCCACGTCGAGGGTATGGGCATCGCCCATGAAGATCGTGCCGTCATCCACGGTGAACAGGGCGAGGAACCCGGCGATGAATGCTGCGAGTGCCACAGCTGAAATCTGGCGCCACAGGCCTCTCGGGTCATCCACCAAGCGGCGACCGGCGATGAGTCGGGCACCCGAACGTGCCGTTCGCACCATGATCCATCCGATGACGTGGACGACGAGAGGGCCGATGACATTGAGGACCATGAACACTGCACCGAATGCAGCGATGATCAACATGAAGCTGACATTGTCCGCATCGGTCAACGCCAGGAAACCCAACACGGCAACGACTGATATGACTGCCCGCCACCAGTGCGGCACCGTTGGTGTGTGATGTTCCGCCACGGCGAACGGGTCCGACAGGATCCGTCGCAACGGCACCAGTGCGCTGAGCGCGACCAGTCCGAGCACGGTCACACAAATCGTGATCGCCAACGGCACCCCAAGCCACAGATCGGCTATGAACCAGCGCACACCGACCAGCGGTACTCGAGAAGTCAGCGGCAGTGCCGCGATGTAGATGGCCATCCCGGCGACAACACCGGGTAGAGCGCCGGTGAGCGTGTCGGTGATCGTGATCCGAACGAGGTTGGCGCGGCTGAGTCCAGCGAGCCGCAGCAGAGCGAGGCGTTCGGAGCGGCGTGAAGCGCTCAATCGGGCGCCGCTCGCGGCGAGCGACAAAGCAGGCACAACCAGCAGGACCGTGGCGACCAGGGTGAGCCATCGGTACTGCACCAACTCGGAATTGTCATTGGGCTTGGCGCCGCCGAAGTCCGAGATGCCGACCGGGCCGACATGTTCGCCCTCGCGCATCACGTCATGCAGTTTGGGCCCCAACATCGCTGGGTCATTTGCAGCGTGGCCAACGACAGCGAGCAGTTCGTCGGGTCCGGTGAGCGCAGCATTGCCGAGCGTTCCTTTGGCGGTGGTAGTCGAGTTGTAGAGTCCGAGTTGCTTGAGTTCTGGTGAGACCCAGGTCTCGCCGGGGGCGGGGAAGCGGTCCATGCCCGGCGGTATCGGAAGTGTCTCGTTGGCTGCCGACGTAGGAGCCAGGTGGATGACCTTGATCTGATGGCCGTCGACATACCTGGTGGTAGTGATCTGCACGGCTACCGGTTCGGCCGCTCGTTGTGGGTCGGTCCAACGGGCCGAGTCGATACGGTGAGAGAGACCGACGCTGACTGATGCAGTCAGCGTCAGAACCAGCGTGGCGAATCCGATCGCGATGCCAGACAAGATGGAGATCGAGCGTGCCTGTTCGCTGCTTCCACGACGGATCCAAGCACTGATGACCCACGATGGGGAGTTGGTGATCGTCGTCATTTCAGCCTCGCCTTCTGTCTGTCGTGGAGGCTGGGGCAGCCGGGGCAGGGGCGGTTGCTGCGTTCGGGTCGAGGAATCGGCCGTCGCTCAGGGCGAGCACCCGACGACACCGTGCGGCGATGCCGCGGTCGTGGGTGACCAGTACCAGTGCCATCCCGGTGTTTTGTTGGGCGGCGAGCAGGGTGTCCATCAACATCGCTCCGGTTCGTGAATCGAGCGCGCCGGTCGGCTCGTCGGCAAAGAGCACATCTGGTTGGGTGACCAGCGCGCGTGCGAGGGCGATGCGCTGGCGCTGACCGCCAGAGACTTCGCCGGGCCGCCGATCCACGAGCCCATCGAGTCCGAGCGTCGGGAACAGCGGCCGTGCCGCGGCCCGTGCCTCGCGTAGCCCCATACCGTCGGCGATGAGGGGGAGTGCGACGTTCTCTTCACAAGTCAGTTCATCGAGTAGCTGACCGGACTGGAACATCAGCCCGAATCGTGAGCGTCGCAGCGCTGAGCGCTGCTCGGTGCCCATCTTGG
>JAGQSZ010000200.1 GCA_020439285.1 Microthrixaceae bacterium | reverse complement strand
ATCGACGACGGCCTGGTCGGACAACAGTTGTTCGCAGGCGAAGCAACCCGCTTGGCCTATATGACCGACGAGGCCGCAGAGGGACGCGACTCATTTATTGAGAAACGGGATCCAAATTGGACCCCGTTTCCCTGGTATTACTGATTCAGAAGAATTCGACTCAGAGGGGTCGGACGTTCTGGGCTTCGTCGCCCTTACGTCCGGGGCCTACCTCAAACTCAACCTGCTGACCTTCCTGCAGGGTCTTGAAACCGCTGCCGGTGATCTGCGAGTAGTGGACGAACAGGTCTTCACCATCGTCTCGGCTAATAAATCCAAAGCCCTTCTCGGCGATGAAGAATTTCACGGTTCCCGTGGCCACGGCTATCTCATTTCTCCCCATTCGGGGAACTATCGAAATCGGAACTGTAGTCGCGTCGGTGACCATGAATACCCATCGCGGGCCAGGTGACATGGATTACTGTCATTGCAGCAAGTCATGCACAGCTGGCCCCGAATCTCGGGAACGCATGCTGCGCCCTGGTTGGGGGATACCGATGGAATTCAGATTGGCACGTAGATCGAGGTCGCACTTCGCGTTCGCGACGCTCGCGACTCTGGCAGCGATTTCGCTGATATCAGCGTGTTCTGCCGACGCTCCTCCGGGTGAACCCGTGGTGACGACTATCCAGTCGTTCACGGCAACATCGCTCAACGCTACTTCGCCCGCGCTGATCACCTTGGGCTGGAACGTACAGGGACTCGGTGGCCAACTCGCCACATGCGAGATCACATCCGATGACCCCGCCATGTCGCCGATAACGATCGATTCTTGCCGGGCGTCCGAAAGTCGGAATGTGTCGGCGGCGACCAATGATCCGTCTCGGACGATCACCTATTCACTGAAGGTGACCAGCGCCATCGGAGTTATTGACAACGCAACAACGACGTTCACGATCGGGGCAGGTGCAACTGAATCGTTTGACATCGCCCTTTCCGGAGTTGATTCGCTCCCGGCAGAAGTAGCTGACGCAGTCACGGCCGCTGTTTCGCGGTGGGAGCAGGTCATCGTCTCGGGCTTCCCCGATTCATCGAGCTATCCGGCTTGGTGTCAGAACCCGGTCGGGTACACGATGCCCTCTACTATCGACGATCTGTTGATCCACTTCGAGGTAGTCGAGATGGATGGGCTCAACGGGACACTTGCTTCCGCTGGACCCGACTGCATCCTCTTGGAGGGCGAGCGTGCGCTGACCGGAATTGTCTCGGTCGACTCTGCCGATGTGGACGCGATGATCGAGGACGGGACGCTCACCAATGTCCTGATCCACGAGATCGGACACGTGCTCGGACTCGGAACCCTGTGGGACACGGGAAGCTGGGGATCCCGTCACCTGATCCTCGGGTCAGGAACAGACAATCCCCGCTTGAACGGTCCGGCGACAAACGCGGAATGGCAGCGCTTGGGCGGTTTGGGCGAGACACCACTCGAGGCAACCGGCAGCGCCGGTACGCGCGAGTCGCATTGGCGAGAATCCACTTTCGAAACCGAGGTCATGACTGGATGGATTGACCTGACTGCTCCGCTGAGCACGGTCACCGCGGCGGGACTCGCCGACCTCGGGTTCAATGTCGACCTGGCAGCAGCAGATGACTACACGCTTCCAGGTGGCACCGGAGGAGCAGGAGTTCTTCGACCCGGCGGTCAAACCCGACAGCTCATCGAGGACGGCCGTTTCGCTCCCCCGATGCGAACCCCGCGTTGAGGACACCGGTCACGAGTGGTCAGCTAACGCGCTGTTGACCAACGGCACAGCGCATTTGTCGTTGCGGGTGGTGACGCGCGCCAAGGCGCTAATTAGACTCGCTGGTTCTGGACAGACCAGGTGGGCCAATGGCCGAGAAGGGACCGTGATGGCGCGAAACATTGATCAGGAAGTAAGTGCACTCGCAAAGGAAGCACTCGAGGAGATTCGCTCTCTGACAGGTTCCGTTGAAGCCGAGGTGCGTCGAGCGATCGATCAGATCGAGGCGACGGTCAAGGACCTCACCAAGAAGATGGATGAGGTGACCTCCAACGCTTCGAACGCAGTCGAGAGCGCTGTCGAAAGCGTCGTTGGAACCGTTCGCGAGACCGTGAATGAAACGGTCAAGCTCGCCCAGAAGGCAACTTCTGATGCTGCTGACACGCTGAAGCTTTCGGGCAAGAAGAAGTCCAAGCCTGCGGCGGCCAAGCCAGCGGCGAAGAAGGCACCCGCTAAGAAGGCACCTGCCAAGAAAGCTGCTGCAAAGAAGGCACCTGCCAAGAAGGCCGCTGCAAAGAAGGCACCCGCCAAGAAAGCTGCAGCAAAGAAAGCACCCGCCAAGAAGGCCGCAGCAAAGAAAGCACCTACCTCCTGACAGATCTTGTTTGACACTGTCGTGCTCGGCTCAGGACTTCAACCCTGGGCGGGGCACGGCAGTGCAAGATCTCCAAGGGGCCCGACCCTCAATCCCATATGGACCTGATAGCGCTCGCAATTCCCGGCTTCTTTGCCTCAATGGGCTACGAAGCGTGGTGGCTCAAGAAGCGAGCTGAACGCGAGGGTCCATCGCCCGTTGACTACGAACCCAATGACACATTCGCCAGTCTGGCGATGGGAACGGGCAGTTTGGTCATACCGCTTCTGGCGTCTCGGGCCGCGAAGAATTTCGCAGCGCCGAAGGGCAAGTTCGTCGTCAAGGCTCTCGGGGTTGCGGCGGTTTCGGCAGCGGTTGCGACAGCCATCGACGCGATCAATCGGCGTTCAACGAGTCAGATCGATCTGACCGAGTCACCTACGTCGATCGACCTGACCGGAGCTGTGACATCTTCGAGTGGCTCGGATCCGTCGAGCGTTGAGACCGGGGTCCAGACTCGACCTGCACGGCCGGCCCAACAGCCACTCGCCCTGGTCGCTGGAACCGCTGCGCTGACAGCCATTGCATCAGCCGGGTTTGTTGCGACGTCAACATGGTCAGCCCAGACCGCCGCCAACAGACTGTTCGAGCGACGGATCCTGCCTGATCTCGGAACCGGCGCCGTGTCGATAGCTGCCGGCATCCTCGGCTGGGACTTCATCTATTACTGGAACCACCGGTTCATGCACGAGAGTCGGTTCCTGTGGGCGATCCACGTCGTTCACCATTCGAGCGAGCGTTACAACCTGTCCACCGCCCTGCGTCAGCCTTGGGCGGACTCGCTCGGCATGTTCGTCCCCTATGGGATTCTGGCGCTGTTGGGGGTGCGACCCGAGTCGATCGAGACCGGACGACAGGTCAACCTGATCTATCAGTACTGGATCCACACCGACGCTATCCGCACGATCGGCAAACTCGAAGAGGTGCTCAACACTCCGTCGCACCATCGAGTGCACCACGGGATGGACCAGAAGTATCTCGATCAGAACCACGGAAGCATCCTCATCATCTGGGACCGACTCTTTGGCACTTTCCAGCGTGAACAAGAGACGCCGACCTATGGGCTGACCAAGAACATCAACACCTTCAATCCGTTGCGAATCGTGAGCCACGAACATGTTGCGATCGCAAAGGATGTGATCGGCGCACGTGGTTGGCACGACAGGCTTTCCCATGTGCTGCGCGGGCCGGGTTGGACACCGGCGAAGCTCCGACCGCGTGTCTCCGCTATGACAGCATCGGCGCTTTCTCTGGTTTCCCTGTTGCGGCGCTAGCTGCAAACATCGTGGGTCACTGAACTCATCTAGAGCAACGAACAGGGGAAACATGGCAACCGATGTCGTCATAGTCGCAGCAGCGCGCACACCGATCGCGACCGCTTACAAGGGATCGCTCGCCGGTGTCGACGCATTCTCACTCGCCGAGGTTTCGATCAAAGCAGTTGTCGATCGTGCCGGAATTCCCCTCGAAGACATCGAGGACATGGGATTCGGTGAATCGTTCCAGGGCGGCGGCAACATCGGTCGCAACGCCGCTGTTCGACTCGGCATGATGAACGTCCCCGGTGTCGCCACCCAGCGCTGGTGCGCTTCGGGAATGGCCGGCACCCAGTGGGTCGCAGCGAACATCGCAGCCGGGATGATCGACGTCGGAATCGGCGGTGGCGTCGAGTCGATGTCAACCTCACCCGGCACCTCACGCCCGGGCCCCGACGGTCAGCCAACCTTCTGGCTGTCACCCGCGAATGAGGAGACCGAGGACGCCCCGCCGTTCAACACCGCCAAGGGAGTCGGCGACAACGCTGCCCGCATGGCCGGCGTGTCCCGCGAAGAGGCCGACGAGTTGGCATTCCGCTCGCACATGAACGCCGTGCGCGCAATCGACGAGGGCCGCTTCGACAATGAGATCGTCCCGGTCGCTCTGCCCGGCGGCGGCGAGTTCAGCGTGGATGAGCATCCACGTCGTAACTCGACCCTGGAGAAGCTTGCTTCGCTTCCGCTGTTGAACCCACTGGATGAAGGTGCGACGACTACCGCTGGAAACTCCTCGGGACTCAATGACGCGTCGGCAGCGCTGATGCTCGTCAGCAGCGACTACGCGAAGGCAAACGGCCTGAAGCCACTCGGGATCATCCGTGGGTGGGCATCCGCTGCCCTCACTCCCGCCGAGACTGGCCTCAGCCCGAGCATCGCCATCACCAAGGCACTCGCCAAGTCCGGAATCGCTCAGGACGCGATCCAGTCCTGGGAGATCAACGAGGCGTTCGCTTCGGTGACGGTTGCGGCCATCAAGCGACTCGGTCTTGATCCCGAGACGGTGAACGTCAACGGTTCCGGCTGC
>JAGQSZ010000199.1 GCA_020439285.1 Microthrixaceae bacterium | reverse complement strand
TCCCACCGCCGGGCCGATTCCGCTGAGATGTCGAATGACAGTTGCGCCCAGGGTTCACGAAGCGGTTCGGGCCACGCACGGTTGCAACTCTGCCGGATCAGTTGCAGGTGTTCCGGCGACAGGTCTGCCGGATCTCCCGGCAAGAGATCCTCACCGATGTGGCCACGGACCAGTGCGTAGAAACCGAGATACGAATGCGGTGACACGACCTGATACCACGATGGTCCGGCCGGTTCTGTTTCGCGTCTACCCAATAGCCGGTCAAAGAGGTTCGCCGGGGAGCTGTTCGACAGGATCTTGGACTGGTACTTGCAACTCACCAGGAACACGTGGTCCACACGCAGATCGACCGGCAGGTTGTCGTACCCGGGTTGCCGATGCGGTCCCTTCCATTCGATCCGCTGAGGAATCCGGCCTCGCAGTCCGTCATCAGCAGCGAGGAACGCCTGCCCGTTGTCCCATGCAGCGGTGAACGCTCCCAGATGTTCACCCGATTGATATGCGTCCCGTAACCCCTGCCAGGTTTCATCCCGTACGTTCAGCAGTTCCTCGGGGCGCCGCTCGAGTGCTTCTTCCAAGGTCGACTGGCCCAGCATTCCAAGGCCCGTGACAATCTCGGTCACCTCTGTGAGGAGTGCAGGCATCTTCAGTTCGCCGGCAGAATCATCGGGTCTAGCGACCGGTGAATGGTCATTGAGAGGACCCTCGATCGTCGAGCGCGATTCTGCGCAACCGTTCGTGATCTGCTCCGTTGAGCAACTCGATCACGTCATGAACCGGGCGGTCGGGGCCCTGCATCACGGCCAACGACTTGTGGCCGGTCGACCCTTTTGCTGGGGCGTCAGTAGTCAACAGGATCAAGCGCAGCGGCACATCCGCCGTCCCTTCGTGCAGCACGGCTGCGCTTCCGAGCGCCTTCCAGAGCGCATCGGAACGCCGGAGACCTGAGCGGGTGGAGGTGAACGAGCCACATACGTCGAAGGCCCAGTCGACGCCGTTTACATCGCTGGCAACAAGGTCGAGGGTAATCCCGAGGCCCCTTGGCTTGATGGCCCGTCGAACGTTGGTGAATCCACATGACTCCAAGAGGATCTCTGCAATCTCCTTGGCCTGGAGACCTTCGGCTACTGCCCGGTGGATCCGAGCATCCACAGCGCCACTCGCACCAGTGTTTGCATCATCAACTTTGTCCACGGGTGCTGCTTCGATAGCGACCCTGAACTCATCGGTCCCACGATCAGCGCCGGCCTCGCGTTCGGCATCAATGCGGCCCTGGGCAATGTCGATGTAGCTCGCATCAGTGTCGAAACCGATGAAGTGGCGTCCGGTGCGAACAGCGGCGACCGCTGTGGTGCCTGACCCCATGAACGGATCGAGCACTACATCATCCGCGTAGGTGTACAAGTCGATTAGCCGTGTGGGAAGGGTGACTGGGAACGGGGCGGGGTGGCCGACCCGGGTGGCGCTCTCGGGCGCGATCTCCCACATGTCGGTGGTGGCCTCCATGAACTCTTCTTTGGAGAGCGTCGTGGTTGAGGGCAGACCCCGCAACGCCCGTTCGCGTGGGGTGAGCGCTCGGTCGAACCGGCCTTTGCTCGCGATGATGATTCGTTCGGTCACATCACGCAGCACAGGGTTGGAAGGGCGCTGGAAAGTTCCCCATGCGCATGAGCCACCCGCGGCGCGGCCCTTCCACCAGATGACCTCACCACGCAACAGCAGTCCTAGATCCTGGAGGATCTCGATCACGTCAGCCGACAGTGACCTGTATGGACGACGGCCGAGGTTCGCGACGTTGACCGCGATACGACCGCCCGGTTGAAGCACGCGTTTGCATTCGGAGAACACGTCGGTGAGGAGCTGCAGATACTCGAAGTAGTCGGCCGGGACACCGTCGACTCCGAGTTCTTCTTCGTATTGCTTTCCGGCGAAATAGGGAGGTGAAGTGACTACGAGAGCGACCGAGTCAGATGCGACGCCGGTCATATGTCGCGCGTCTCCGTGATGGATGACATCGAGTTGCCCGACGGGATTGACCGTCTCATCATCAGAGATCTCTGGTGCTACGAAGCGGTCATAGAACGCAGACGCGTCATGCGCCTCACGTCGACCTGACCCGAAGTTGGCGGTAGCTGTCGGCCCACCGCGCCTCCGGCTGTTGGCTGCGGTTATCGGCGTGACGGTCATTTGGAGGCGGCTTTCGCTAGGGGGTCGACCGAGCCGATCTGGTCGAGGTATTCGACGAGTGCCTTGGTGATGATCCGGTTTGCGGAGACGTCACGTTCGTTGGCGATGTCGTGGAGCCGCTGGTGCAATGACTGCGGTAGACGCACGGCTGTGGCGATCCGCGGCTCATCTGAAATCGGATGTCGACCCATGCCCGCAACCTACTCGGAGCCTGTGACATTGACGCGGATTTGTGCGCGCGTAATCGCGCGCTTTCGAGTCTTGATGACCTCGCGCAGCGCTGAGTGATGCCGAATAACTAGCCTTTGGTCATGCGCCGAGCCGTACAAAGAATGTCCATCGCGTTGGTGGTCGTGACCCTTGTGGCAACTATGGGTTGCGGCAAGGACGAGCCGGTGTCTTCCACTTCAACAAGCACTGACGGCACTTCATCGAGCACCGAATCCACCGCCGCGCCGGATGAAGGTCAACCCGAAGCAGCAATCTGGCCCTTCGCCAATACTGAGACCCGGTACGCCGACCCTGTCGCAGCCGCCGTCGGCTTTGCAACTGAGTACCTGGGGTTCGTGGATCCCGTTTCCGAAGAGTTCCAACCAGGTGACACCCGGTCCGGCGAGGTGGCGATACGACCGAGTGCTACGGGACCCGTCACGACGGTAATGGTCCGCCAGGTCGACAGTTCTGACACCTGGTGGGTGATCGGCGCAACGACCACGAATCTGCAGATCGAGTCTCCCAGTGCGCTCACCACGATCACCTCGCCCGTGACGGTCTCGGGTCAGAGCACTGCATTCGAGGGGACGATCAACCTCGAGGTACGCGAGGACGGTCGACTCGATCCGCTGGCAGAGGGTCACACCGAAGGTGGTTCGATGGGTGTCATGGGCCCGTTCTCTACCTCGTTGACCTTAGCTGAGAGCGGCGCCGAGGGTGGGGCGATCATCGTCAAGACCATGTCCGCCAAGGACGGGAACATCGCCGAGGCCTCCGTGATTCGAATTCGCTTCTCCTGATCGTCGCACCATCTTCTGATGAACTAGCCGGACCCTCGCCGGCGAGTATGTCAACATCGCGTCGTGGATTTCTCGTTGTCACTCGCCATGTGCCCGCCGGATCGCCTGTTGCCGCTGGCCCGCCTGGCCGAGGAACACGGCTGGGATTCGGTGTCGCTTCCCGATTCGGTGTTCTTCCCCGAGAACGTGTCGGGCGACTATCCCTTCACCCCTGACGGAAACCGGTTCTGGTCGGCTGAAACACCCTTCGTCGACCCGCTCGTTTCGATTCCCGCTATCGCTGCGGTCACCCAAAGCCTCCGGTTCAACACCTCGGTACTCAAGACGCCTCTGCGTGAGCCGCTGCTGGTGGCAAAGAGTGTCGGATCGATCGCTGCGATGTTCCCGGGGCGAGTCGATCTCGGTGTCGGGCTGAGCTGGATTCCCGAGGAGTTCAAGTGGTTGGGCCAGGACATGTCGACCCGTGGCAAGCGCCTGGATGAACAGATCGACATCATGCGACTCGCTTTTGCCGGTGGATGGTTCGAGTACCACGGCGCGCATTACGACTTCGATCGGATCCGGATGGAGCCGTCTCCGAGTGAACCGGTTCCGATCCTCGTAGGTGGTCACAGCGACGCTGCTCTACGCCGGGCGGCCAAACGTGGCGACGGATGGTTGAGCGCGCAACTAGATCGCGATTCGATCGCCGAGGTGATCGTCAGGCTTCGAGATCAACTCGAGATGGCAGGCCGGGACTCCACCGGATTCCAGGTCGTGGTCACCCCCATGGTCGCCGCGAGTGCTGAGGCTTTCGCCGACCTGGCTGACCTCGGCGTCACCGGGATCGTGACGATGCCCTGGTACTTCATGGCTGGCGACCCCAATGATCCCACTCATCAAGACGAATCGATCGCTTGGTTCTCCGAGACCGTGATCAAACCACTTCGCAAGGAGACGACATGACCACAACTCAGACCCTTCAGGTACTCCAACTGGACCTGCCCTCCGACGATGACCGCTCAGCCAGAGCCGCTTCCCTTCGATCCCGTGACGCGGTCCAAGAAGGCGACAAGGAGCGGTGGTTGGCGTTGTTCACCGAAGACGGACTCGTTGCGGATCCGGTTGGTCCGTCAGTGTTCGACGAGTCCGGAAATGGACACCGCACCGCCGAGCAACGTGCCGCCTTCTGGGACTCCGCGATCGCTCCCAACAGGGTCCATATGGACATCTACCGATCACATGCGTGCGCCAACCAGGTCGCCAACGTCGCAACTGTCATCACCACACTCGGCGACGGATCCCAAGCGGAGATCGACATCGTGGCGGTGTACACCGTCGAGGAATCCACCGGATTGATCGAGTCGATGCGTGTCTACTGGGAGATGGAAGCCATGCGATTCAGAGCCCCTGGAGATTGAGTCGATCTGTGAACCAGGACAGGAAGACCAGCTTGGGCAATTTCCCACATGGACCTGAATGTCATTCATTTGTAACATGTTTCACATGCGTACACTTCGAATTCTCGCCGTAGTTGGCGCGGCGCTCATGCTCGGCGCTTGCGCCACAGAGGAAGGTCCCCCCGGA
>JAGQSZ010000198.1 GCA_020439285.1 Microthrixaceae bacterium | reverse complement strand
GGTCCCGGTGAGTGCAGCGTGCGGCACACCTTGTTCCTCGCCAGCAACGATGAACAGCGCGAGCACTGGAAGCACAGCACCGTTCATGGTCATCGACACGCTCATACGGTCCAAGGGAATGCCGTCGAAGAGCACCCGCATGTCGTAGATCGAATCGATCGCCACGCCAGCCATCCCGACATCGCCGGTGACCCGGGGATTGTCCGAGTCGTATCCGCGGTGAGTAGCAAGGTCGAACGCGATCGACAGACCCTTTTGACCGGCCGCCAGGTTGCGACGGTAGAAGGCGTTCGATTCCTCAGCGGTCGAGAATCCGGCGTACTGGCGGATCGTCCAAGGCTGATTGACGTACATCGTGGGATAGGGCCCACGCAGGAACGGAGCTATCCCCGGGTAGGTATCGAGGAAATCGAGCCCGTCGAGATCGCCCGGCCCATAGAGCGCCTTGACGTCTATGCCCTCTGGCGTGGCCCAAGTCTCCGCCGTCGCCGATGAAGCTGCACTGCTCGACTCGCCATTGGACGCACCCACGTCGGGAAGATCAAGGTTGGAGAAGTCTGGAACTGAGAAAGCGGCCATCAGTGGTTCACCTCCGGTGTCCCGATAGTTGCATGCACTCGGGTCAGGATCTCGATCACGTTGCTCCCGACGAAGATGAACTCGTCCACACCGGCTTGCTGCAGCGCGTCTTGTAAGTCGCCCGGCTTACCTGCGAGGTGAATCGGTCCGACTCCCGCTGCGGCGAGTGCTGCGACGATGTCAACGGCGGACTCGGCGTAGATGTCATCTGTTGAACAGACGCACACCAGCGAAGCTCCCGATTCGCGAGCATCTGCGACTGCCGCCTGTGGGTCATCAAACCCAGTGGTCGATCCGACGGCACTCGTGGTCGCTTCGATCCCGCCTGCAGCGTAGAAATTGGCGGCGAATGTCGCTCTGGCAGTGTGCTTGGCGACAGGTCCGAGGTTGACGAGGAAGACCTTGGGTCGCGATCCGGTCTCGGCCAGATACGCGTCCGAACGGTCCCGAAGGTTCTCGAAGGGCTGGGCCCAATGAATCTGTGGAAGAGGCTCGATCGTGGTGACGGCGTTTGACGATTCAGAACGAGGAGCGGCGGCGTCGCCGGTGTCTGCCTGATCGAGTTTCGGCTCGTTGATGTCGGGGAACTCGCTGACTCCGGTGATCGGCACCTTTCGAGTGGCGATCCGGGCGAACCTGTCAGCCACTCCGTCTGCAATCAGTTTCTGGACGGTACCGTCCAACACGATCGCGGGCAGACCGCCTGCAGTCTCAAGATCCTGGAACGTCGACCACGCGGCGTCGATCAACTCATCGGTGAGTGACTCGATGTACCAAGAACCGCCCATCGGATCGGCCACCCGTGCAAGGTTCGATTCTTCTTGCAACAACAACTGTGTGTTGCGCGACATCCGGCGACCGAGTTCACCTTGGGCGGCCAAGCGCAAGTCATAAGGGAGTGTCGTCAGCGAGTCGGCTCCACCGAGCGCTGCGCCCAGCGAGGCCGCGGTCACCCTCAACAGGTTCACCCACGGGTCACGCTTGGTCATCATCGTCTCAGAAGTTTGGACATTGATCCTGGGTGCGCGGGCGTCGGGGCTCGCCCCGCACGATGCCGCAACGGCGTCCCAGAGCCGACGGAGCGCCCGCAATTTGGCCACGCCGGTGAACACGTCAGCGTCGACGGTCACCGTGAGTTCGATCTGACCGCATGCCTCGTCTGCTCCAAGTCCCGCTTCGGCGCACGCCCGCAAGTAGGCGACCCCGGTCGACAGGACCAACGCCAGTTCTTGGACCTCGTCCGCTCCAGCGTTTGCGTAGGGGGATGAGTCGACGCTGATCGACCGAACCTGCGGATGTGTGGCTGCCGTCGAAACTGCCAATCGGCCCAAGTCCTCAAGCGCTGCTTCAACTGTCGTTGCAAGCGTTCCGGAAGCAGCAAGCGTGCCGATGGGATCGGCGCCGAAGCCCCCGATCGCGGAATCTGGCGAAACGCCACGCCGCTCCCACAGCTCTATCATCCACGCCGCTACCTGTGCGGAGTTCTCGCCCGAGCGGAGATAGATCGGCGCGATATCGGCCATGACGCCGTCGAGGGCCGCGTCGAGGGTTTCGACGCTGTCGACTACACCTTCGGCAACTGCTGAACGCAGGTCGAGCGTCAACTCGGTTGCGCCGCGCTCAAGGGCTTCGAGGGCCATCTTGGAGATTTCGTCGGCAGCGGTCTCAGCCACCAAGGCTCGAACCGACCAGCCGTTCACGTCACCACTGGCTGGGGCGGAACCCCTCAGGAAGGGAGCGAGTCCCGGAATTCCGTCATCTAGCTCTGTGGTTTCGTCGCGAGTGTAGAGGGGCTCGATGGGTAGGCCACCAGCCGTGTGGGACCTGAGCTTGTCGATCGGAGCACCCTTGAGGACCTTGTCGACGAGGGCCAACCACTCCGCTTCGGATGGCTCGGCGAACCCTCCGGCGAGTGGAGTCGTGGCGACATCAGAGTCGTTTGCGTTAGAGGAGCTGGGGCCCACCGGTCGATACCTCCCAATCAGGGTGCCCAACGACATTTGCCGGGATGACCGGCCTGCATGTCGCGACCCGTCAACGATACCGGAGCAAGGTCCGCGGCTTCGAAGCGGCGATCATCTTTCGCCCGTGTCGGCTCGCTCTCCTACCATCGTCCCCCATGAGTTCGACCCATTACGACCTGTTGATGCTGTTCCTCCGGGTGATTGCAGGCACAACAATCTTCATGCACGGCTACAACAAGATCTTCCGTGGCGGAAAGATCGAGGGAACCGCCGGCTGGTTCGATTCGATGGGCATGAAGCCGAATGGAAAGGTCCATGCGTGGGCAGCTGCGTTGACCGAAACGGGCTGTGGCGTGCTGTTGGTTCTGGGGCTGTTGACCCCCCTCGCCGCGGCTGGGCTCATCGGCGTGATGGTCGTGGCGGGAGTGACTACCCACAGCAAGGCTTTCTTCATCACCAAGGAAGGTTTCGAGTTCGTCATGATTCTCGGAACACTCTTCTTCGCAATCTCAGCATTCGGACCTGGTGCGATCTCCCTGGACGGGCTCCTCGGACTGAGCGATGGTCCAGGCGACTTCCTCGGCAATACGTGGATGGCGACTGTCATCCCGTTGGTTCTCGGTTTCGGTTCAGGCTTGGGGCTCTTGGCGCTTTGCTACCGACCCCCGACCAAATCGAAGGGCTGACACGCGACAGACTGGACCCAGTAGATGGTTCTGAATGAGCCAGATGAAAGGGTCCGTGCATGGCGAAGCTCGAAATCGTTCCCGAGGACTGGAACACCGCACTGGCCGTAGTCGCCCATCCTGATGACCTTGAATACGGAGCGTCCTCCGCGATCGCCAAGTGGACCTCACAGGGCAAGAAGATCTCGTATCTGTTGGTCACCGAAGGTGAGGCAGGCATCGAGGGGATGCATCCAGACGAGGTCGGGCCACTCCGGCGCGACGAGGAGATCCGCTCGGCCCGCGTAGTAGGCGTCGACACCGTGGAATTCCTCGATCACCGTGATGGACTCGTCGAGGCATCGATCGACTTGCGGCGGGATCTGGCTCGGGCGATCCGGCGCCACAAGCCCGACGTGCTCATTGCAGCGAACTTTCGTGAGAACTTCGGCATGCCGGGCTGGAACCACGTCGATCATCGCAACACCGGTGTCGCCCTTCTCGATGCTGCCCGCGATGCCGCCAACTCGTGGGTGTTCCCCGAGTTGATAGATGAGGGGCTCGAACGGTGGGCCGGGGTGCGGATGGCGATCTTCGCCAACAGTCCAGATGCCACCCACTACACCGACGTGACTGAGCACATCGACGCCGGAGTCGCGTCGCTACGAGAGCACAAGGTTTACCTGGAGGCCCTTTCCGAGGGCACTGCTGGTAAGGACCCGGAACCATTCCTCAAGAACAGTGCCAATGCCGTGGGCACGCGGGTAGGCGTGGAGTACGCCGTCGCTTTCGAATTGATCCCGCTGTAACCACAGCTACTTAAAGCTTCTCCCGTCGCGCGCCGACCTTATGAGCACTGATCACAACTCAGGGATCGGGACCCGTTCCAAGGTCCAGACACTTCGACAGGTCCGGAGGCCTCTCAGCAGATGACGAACAACGTCACCGCACCAATGACAGCACTCAGTTCAGCCATTGACCGGTTGAGCGAGCAGTCCATCACTTGGAGCTCCCAGCGCACGATCGACGAGGGTCTCGACATCGTCCGCGACTACTGCTGGGCGGGTTCATGCGCTCTTTATGACTCTCGCAGTGGAGGGATCCGCCTCGTCGGGCATCGACCTGCTTTGGACAGTGACCGCACCGTAACTGTCCTCAAGAACTGGTTCCCGTGGGGACTCGCGCCGATGAACCCCAAACGTTTCATGTTCATCGAAGACGCCGGTTTGTTGACTGCCACACCTGACGGCGCGGTCACCCTCGCTGATCTGGGGATCGAGTCCTGTCTTCACCTACCGCTGTTGGAACGGGACTCTCCCATCGGATACCTCCAGGTCTATTGGCCAGAGACCCGGTTGGTCTGGGACGACAACATGGGCCGGATCCTGCGAACCCTGGGCCGATTCCTCCTGGAATCAGCGTCCAGGCGAGCCTGAGCGGTCGAAGCCGTACGGCACAGCTTGACTCACCACCCGAGGATTCAGAGATTCAACTGTTCGAGGGTTCAGCCGCCGAGTTGTCGACATGATCAACATCGGTCAGTTCTGACTCGACGACGTCGTGACGCTCCAGATAGCTAGACACGAACGCCTGAAT
>JAGQSZ010000197.1 GCA_020439285.1 Microthrixaceae bacterium | reverse complement strand
TACGACAGTTTCCTGTCAACTCTCGAGTCCGGAATTGCCGCTCACCACGCGGGAATGGTGCCCCCTTTCAGAGAGGCAGTTGAGCTCTGCTTTGTTGAGGGACTGATCAAGGTTGTGTTCGCTACTGAGACTCTGGCCATGGGGATCAACATGCCGGCGAAGTCGGTGGTGATCGAGAAGCTGACCAAGTTCAACGGCGAGTCTCACGAACCGCTGTCGCCGAGCCTGTACACGCAGCTGACCGGGCGCGCGGGACGTCGCGGGATTGATCACGAGGGTCATGCGATCGTCCTGTGGTCGCCGTTCTCGACCTTCGAACAGGTGGCAGAGCTCGCGGCGAGCAGGGATTGGCAACTCCAGTCCTCGTTCCGCCCGAACTACAACATGGCAGCGAATCTGATCGATCGATACGACCACGACGAAGCGTTCCAGGTGCTAGGACTGTCGTTCGCACAGTTCCAAGCCGAGAGGAATGTGCACGCGTTGAACGTCGAAAGGGACCGGCACCAAGGCGAGGTGTTCGCAGTCGAACACAAACTTCAGCAGTCGCGTGAAATGGACGTGTTCGACGTAGCTGGTTACGTCGAATTGCACGACAGGCTCGACAAGGTTCGCAAGAAGCGCCGGTCACAACGCTTCGAGACCGACCGTTTCCTGGGTTCGCTACGGCCCGGTGACATATTGGAACTCAACGTCGATGGCAAGGATGTGCTCCGGGTGGTGCTCAGCGTCTCGACCAGACGTGGGGGAGCGGCTCGACTCTCGACTGTCGACACTCATGGCCACCGCTTGCAGGTCACCAACGACAGTGACTGGGCCTTTGCCCAGATGGTGGGCCGTTTGGATCTGCCCGTGCCATATGTGCCCAAGGATCGTGAGTTCCGCGCCGAGGCAGGTCGAAGGCTGCAGCGGATCAATCCGAAGAAGCTCCGCCGTCGCGCGTCGAATCGCCGTCCGGACACAGCAACAGATCACTCTCTCCACGAGTTGCGGTCCAGAATCAAGGAGCATCCTCTGGAGGGTCACCCCGATCGAGAACAGCTCGTTGCTGACTACCGCGACCTGTTGAGATCTCGCCAAGACCTGAAACGGATCGATTCGAAAATCAAAAAGGCCGGCAAGACATTGGCGAGCCGCTTGGAATCGATTCTCGAGGTGCTTACAGCAACGCATCATTGCGAGGGCTGGTCGTTGACCGAGTCGGGCCAGCGTCTCCGCCGGATCTATCACGAAACTGATCTGCTTATCTCGATGGCGATCAGCCAGGGACTTCTCGATGATCTGGACCCTGCCGAACTCGCCGCGCTGGTCAGTTGTTTCACCTACGAGCACCGCAGCGCTACTCCAGCTCCCGATCCGGTCATTCCTACAGCGAAGCTCCGCATGCGCTATCCGGCGTTGCTCAAGCTCTGGAGGCAACTCGAAAGAACGGAGAGCCGTGTAGGAACACCGAGCACCCGGGAGCCTCAGGGTGGATTCATGTCATCGGCATGGTCGTGGGCTTCTGGACAAGAACTGCATCTGATCGTCGATGAGGACTTGAGTGGCGGTGACTTCGTCAGAAATACCCGTCAATTGATGGACCTTCTCGAACAGTTGGGTCAGGTGTGTCCCGATCCGGCTACTGCGCGGTCCGCCAGAACCGCTGCCGAAGCCGTACGCAGGGGAGTGGTCTTGAGCACTGGCGGTCCCCTGTGACCATCAAACGTGGACAACCGTGGGGCGATGCCGTCACGCTGCCCAACGACGCCCCGGTGGCCAACACCGACGCAGATCTAGCAGCACTGATCCAAGCTGACCTGGACGCCAAGGGACTCGCCATTGCAGAAACCAGTAGCTGTGACCATGCCGGAGGACATGGCATTTCGCCGATCATCGGGCTCACCGGAGGCGATCTACACAGGACACTCGGCTCGCCATCTCACTCAGTAGATGATCTGCGCTCGGGTGCTGGCATGGGCTTCCCGATGGATCTAGGAGTGGTGGAGTTCGATGCCCCATCAGGACTCTCGGCTTGCTTGTTCGTCGCTCATCTCATCGCCACGAGCGATCCACGAAGCAGACTCTGGAAGGGGCGAAGTGTCATTTTGATAAACGCTGCGTTCCGCGGTACTCAGAACCTCGCGCCACACGGACATCCCAACGACGGCCGACTGGACCTGATCGACGGGTCGCTCGGCTGGTTGGACCGCAAGCGGGCACTGGAGCGGGTGTACGCGGGTGCCCACGTTCCCCACCCCCAACTCAAGGAGTCACGAGTTCGCTCAGTTGGCGTGAGCGAGGAGAGCGGGCTCCACATCTGGGCAGACGGCATCTATGTATGTACCGCTACGGAGTTCACCGTGAATTGTTTGTCCGACGCATTCACCGTCGTGGTCTGACCAATACTGTTGTGCCAATGGCTACAACCGTCAGTGCTCAAGAGGCGAAAGAACTCGCATTCTCCACGATCGACGCCCAGAGCGAGACGCTAATCGGGGTATCGCAGTCGATATTTGCGAATCCGGAACTGGGCTTCGAAGAGCATTTCGCCCATGACCTGTTGGCTTCGACCCTGGACCGAAACGGTTTCGATGTGACCCGCTCAGCGTTTGGGCTACAGACAGCGTTCTGTGCCACCGTCGGGACTGATGGTCCCGAGATCGGCGTGATCTGCGAATACGACGCTCTACCCGGGTTGGGTCATGCCTGTGGGCATAACGTGATCGCAGCAGCAGGCCTCGGGGCCGCGATCGGACTGGCACCGCTCGCCACCAAACTGGGTGGACGTCTCAGAGTCCTGGGCACTCCCGCAGAAGAAGGCGGGGGCGGCAAAGAGTTCATGATCAGAGCGGGAGCATTCGATGGACTCACCGCGGCGATGATGGTCCATCCGGCGGACCACAATCTACCGACCATGAAGACACTGGCTTTTCAAGGCTTGGTAGCGAACTACACCGGGAGGGCCGCACATGCTGCAGCTTCACCACATCTCGGAGCGAACGCTCTGGATGCTGCCGTGCTTGGCTACAACGCTGTAGCGGCACTGCGTCAACACATTCGACCGGCCGAACGGATCCACGGGATCTTCACCAAGGCAGGGGACAAGCCCAATATCGTCCCGGCAGAGGCTGAGGCAGTTTGGTATATCCGGGCTGCCACCACCGCTCATCTAGAGGAACTCAAACCGAGAGTGCTTTCTTGCCTCGAAGCAGGCGCAACAGCCGCCGGTTGCGAACTCGAGATCACGTGGCTTGATCCGCCTTATGGCGAAATGGTCGACAATTCGTCTTTGCTCGCTCTGTATGCGTCAAACGCCGATCTGGTGGCAAGAACCTTCGACTCTGAGGCCCCGGAAGTCGTCGGCAGCACCGATATGGGCAACGTCAGCCAGGTCGTGCCGTCGATCCACCCAATGATCGCTGTAGCGCCGCCCGGAGTGTCTATCCACACTGAAGAGTTCGCCGTACATGCCGGCGGCGAGTCAGGCGACCGCGCGGTGATCGACGGCGCAAAGGCGATGGCAGCAACTGTCATCGACTGCTGGGCTGACCCGGGGGCCATCACCGATGTCGGGTCGAGTCGGCCCTAGTCTGTCGAAGGTGAGTTCAGCGGCTCCCACATACTTCATCGAGCAATTCACCGAGGACGAACGGCACATTCTTCGCCGTTACTTCTCCAACCTCGACGGACCAGTTTTTGCTCTTGTCAACCTTCCCGAGGTGGTCAAGGGGGCACTGTTTGCCAGGTACTCCAGATCGTCGAAGTCGCTTCGTCGACTGTTCATTGATGAGTTCGTCGGCGAACTCGATATCTCTGGTGATGAGACGATCGACGCGACCATCGGCTTGGCGCGGGCCGAAGCTCTGTATGACCGCGTGTTCTTCGAATACGGAGACGACAGCGTCGCTCAACTCGGTGGTGTACACCTCGCATGCGAGCAAGCGTCCAATCTGTTGACCAAGGTTCTCGAGTGGGGACGACTCATGTCCTATCTCGAACAGTCGACCCGCTACATCCCCTATGACGAAAGAGCCGGAGGCCGATATCGCTACTACCGCGACCCTGAGATCCTCGCTTCTGGGGTCGGTGCCCGCTACGTCGGGGACATGGATCGCTTATTCACGATCTATGGAGCGTTGACGGTCGCTGTTCAGGACTACTTCCGAGAGCAGACACCCAAGACCGAATCCGACTCTGATTTCGTGTACCGCCAGGCGATTCGAGCTAAAGCGTATGACGCGACGCGAGGAATTCTGCCCGCAGCTGCTCTTTCGAACGTCGGTATCTACGGCTCCGGTCAGGGATTCGAGTCGCTCATTCTGCATATGAAGGCGAGCCCGCTGCCAGAAGCTCAGATGTATGCGGATTTGATCCTCACCGAGTTGCGCAAGGTGATTCCGAGCTTCCTTCGTCGTGTCGACCTCCCAGAGAGAGGGGGCGCGTGGTCCGACTACATGCGTTCCACCAGGGAGGCTATGGAAACAGTCGCGTACGAGTTCCTTGCCGGAGACGAGTCTGCCGATGCATCGGGTCCATCTGTGACTCTCACGGACTGGGACCCAGAGGGCGAACTCAAGACAGTCGCAGCGATGCTCTACCCGTACACGAACCTCTCAGAGGCGCGGGTCATCGACCGAGTGCGACAGATGTCGGTCGAGGATCGCATCGCCGTCGCCCGCGCGTACGTCGGTGATCGCACGAACCGCCGGCACAAGCCCGGGCGTGCCCTTGAACGGTGTGATTATCGATTCGATGTCGTATCGGACTACGGGGCTTTCAGAGATCTCCAGCGTCATCGCATGATGACCATCGAGTGGCAGGACCTGTCACCACGGCATGGCTACACACTCCCGGTCTCAATTGATGAAGCTGGGCTCGGTGAGAGTTATGCCGAAGCGATGGAGGTGTCACGGGAGCTGTGGAGTCGACTCTCAGAGACCTT
>JAGQSZ010000001.1:52359-52645 GCA_020439285.1 Microthrixaceae bacterium | reverse complement strand
AAGCTCCTCATCCAAAGAGTCCGCGGCCGCCCGTCGCGAAGTTGAGCCAGTCGCCAAGATGACGACACCGGTGACGGCAGCGAAGATACAGGTGCCCAACAAGACCAGACCCTGGATCGACATGACCAGTGGGGCCAGGGCCTCCCGGTCGAACGGATAGCGTTCTGTCGGGCCGGCCTCAACGAGTCTGGATGCCGCCAAAGACATCCAGGTGAGCAGGATTCCGAGACCCGCGTAGATGCCGTGGAAGAGGATTATCTGCGACGACGACGCCAGACCTCAGATG
>JAGQSZ010000001.1:21287-52339 GCA_020439285.1 Microthrixaceae bacterium | reverse complement strand
GTGACAGCGATGGCCGCGGTCACCGCCATCGACCAGCGCACAGCGCGCTGTTCGATCATGGAGTCTGGCTCAGTAGGCAGCGTCGCGGATGATCGGACAGGTCATGCAGTGACCGCCACCACGTCCCCTGCCCAATTCGGCCCCGACGATGGTGACCACCTCGACACCAGCCTTGCGGAGCAGCGAGTTGGTGTGGGTGTTGCGGTCATAGGCGACGACGACACCAGGCTCGATGTTCACCAGGTTGTTGCCGCTGTCCCACTGCTGGCGCTCGCTGTCATAGATCGACCCGCCGTTCTCAACGATCCGCAGCGTCTCGATGCCGAGCGCATCGGCCACCACGTCGACGAATGGCTTCTTCTCGTCGATGACATCGATACCGCCGGGTCCGTCACCGGGAACGATGGTGAACGGATGGATTCCATCCACGATGCCCGGATACGCCGTGGCGACATCTACATCGGCGAAGGTGAACACCGTATCGAGGTGCATCGCAGAGCGTAGCTTCGGCATGCCCGCGACGATGACCTTGTCGGCCCCACCTTGATCGAAGAGCGCCTTGGCCACCTGGGTGATCGCCTGACGACTGGTGCGTTCGCTCATGCCGATGATGACGACGCCGTTGCCTGGGACCAGAACGTCGCCGCCCTCGATGGTGGCCTGCCCCCAGTCGACCTCGGGATCGCCCCACCAGACCTTTGATCCGACATAGTCGGGGTGGAACTCATAGATCGCCTTCATGAGCAGCGTCTCGTCGTGACGGGCGGGCCAGTAGAGCGGGTTGAGGGTGACCCCGCCGTAGATCCAACAGGTCGTGTCACGGGTGTAGAGA
This sequence comes from Microthrixaceae bacterium, assembly GCA_020439285.1. Taxonomy (GTDB): domain Bacteria; phylum Actinomycetota; class Acidimicrobiia; order Acidimicrobiales; family Microtrichaceae; genus JAGQSZ01. Next base: position 51,507 of record JAGQSZ010000001.1, on the reverse strand, counting down.
GTGTTGGGAACCGGTGGCATCAGGTACTCGTTGATTCCCTGTGACTCGCCAGCGAGCGCGATGTAACCGGGCTTGAGCTCGCTGGGAAGGTCGCTGGTCGAGAGTCCACCGATCAGGTACCGGGACAGCTCCGCCGGGGCGAGTTCATCGAGGTACTCGCGGGTGGCGTCGATCAGACCGATGCCGACCTCGTTGGGGACGATCTTGCGGTCAAGTAGCCAGCTCCGTGCCTCGGGGATCGCCATCGCCGCGGCCAGTTCCTCGTGGAGTTCGACCACCTCGACACCGCGGTCACGCATCTTGGTGACGAAGTCGAAGTGATCACGCTTGCCGTTCTGCACCCACATGACATCGTCGAAGAGCAGGTCATCGCAGTTGGTCGGGGTGAGACGTTCATGCGCCAACCCCGGCGAGCAGACGAGCACTTTACGTAGCTTGCCGACCTCGGAATGGACCCCGTAGTTGGCGGCCGGACGCGAGGCCTCGGTTGCCTGATCTGGCGAAGCGTTCATTTACTTTCTCCTGTTTTGAGGTTTGGAGGGGATTGAGGGATTGTTGATGTGTCCAGGGCCGGGGTTCATCATGCTCATCACGAAATCAGCAAGCCCAGTGAGCAGCACGGCATCGGCCTCGGGGTCCGGAAACGATGTCCTGGTGAATGCACGACCCTGGAGGGCGTTGACCACCACACGGGTCACTGCCCGCATGTCACGTCCTGACAGTCGGAATGTCTCGGGCATGGTCAGCGCGAAGAAGTCACCGCTACCGACGTCGATCGCCGCCAGGACCGGGGCCAAGGCTTCAGCAAGCTGCGAATCGGTCCGCGCCGCGGAGCGGACTTCATAAGCCGCCAGCACCCGCTCATCCCGGTAGGCATCCCAGAGGATCCCGATCACGACTTCGACCAGCTCCCGGTCGCCACGCTTCTGCTCCGACGAGAGATGTGTAAACAAGACCTCCACATAGTCACGTACGGTCGAGTTGATCGCTTCCTCCACGGCGGCGACGAGCAAGCCGCGCTTGGTGGGGAAATGGCGAAACAGTGTGCCCTGGGCCAGCCCGGCACGTGCAGCTACCCGCGGGGTCGTGAATGCCCCAAGGCCACGCTCGACGAGTTCGGCGACCGCCGCTGAAACAATTCGATCTCTTGTCGTGCCGCCGGGACCGGCTGACTTTTCCACATTTTGATGCTAGACGAGTGACTGGTCACTCGCTAGGGTGCAGCTTCAGCAGGTTCCCCCGAATCTGCGCCGCCTAGAAGGGTGTGTCACTTGACCGATTCCAACGTCGCAACAGGGGTACCCGCGGGCCAACCCGACAACAAGGTCAACGTGGGAACACTGACCGCGATGGTGGTCGGAGGCATGGTCGGTGCTGGGGTCTTCTCCCTTCCGCGCCGTTTTGCAACCGAGACCGGCGTCTGGGGAGCGCTAATCGCATGGGCGATCGCCGGTTCGGGCATGCTGATGTTGGCGTTCGTTTTCCAGACCCTCGCTGTTCGCAAACCGGACCTGGATTCCGGTGTCTACGCGTACGCCAAGGCCGGGTTCGGCGAATACATCGGGTTCTTCTCGGCGTTCGGCTACTGGGCCAGTGCCTGTGTCGGCAACGTCACCTACTGGATCCTCATCATGTCGACCCTGGGCAGCATCTTCCCGTGGCTCGGCGACGGCAACACTCTGCCCGCAGTTCTGCTGTCGACACTGGGCATCTGGGCGTTCGCAGCATTAGTGCTACGTGGCACCGAGGAAGCCGCAGCGATCAACAAGGTCGTTACGGTCGCAAAGATTATCCCGATCATGTTCTTCATCGTGTTGTGCATCTTCTATTTGGACTGGAACACCTTCACCGAGAACCTCTCTGGCGAGGGCAAGGGTTCGCTGTTCAATCAGGTGAGCGCCACCATGTTGGTCACGGTGTTCGTCTTCCTGGGCGTCGAAGGAGCGAGCGTCTATTCGCGTTACGCGAAGAGGCGTGAGGACGTCGGGCGCGCAACAGTTCTCGGCTTCGTCGGAGTACTCGCCACCTTCGCCAGCGTCACCATCGTCTCCTACGGCATCCTGCCCCGCGAGGAGATCGCCAAACTTCGTCAACCATCCATGGCAGGTGTGCTCGAGGCAGCGGTCGGTGGTTGGGGCGCAGTGTTCATCAGCGTTGGGGTGATCGTGTCTGTCCTCGGTGCCTACTTGGCATGGACACTCATGGCAGCTGAGGTCCTCTTCGTCGCCGCCAAGGACGACGACATGCCGAACTTCCTAAAGCGTCAGAACGCTAAGAAAGCTCCAGCCGCGTCGCTCATCATGACCACGGTGTTGATCCAGGTGATGCTGTTCGTGACGATGGCGTCGGACAACGCGTTCGACCTGGCGCTCAACCTGACCAGCGCTCTCAGTCTGTTCCCGTTCGTGCTCGCGTCCGGTTTTGCACTGAAACTTGCGCTTGGCAAGGTCGAGACACAGGTGCCCTCGACCGCTGGCACCAAGGAAACAGTGATCGCTGGAGTGGCGACGCTTTACACGATCTTCCTGCTCTATGCCGCGGGTCCTAAGTACATGCTGTTGTCCTTCATCATCTACGCACCAGGATCGGTGCTTTTCGTGATGGCCCGACGCGAGCAGGGACGCAAACTCTTCGAGGGCTACGAGATCATCATTCTTGCGGTGTCAATCATTGCTGCTGTCACCGGGGTCATCGGCCTGGGTGCCGGTTGGATCAGCATCTAAGTCACCGACCATCCACACAGGAGCACCTATGCGCACATCTCACGTCCGGCTCCTAGGAGCATCACTTCTTGCAGCCGCAATAACACTCGCAATGGCAGGCTGCGCGAAACACACCAACAACGACACACGCTCAGCCACCCAGGGCCTGCCAGACACCCGCCAGTCCCTCGAAGCCAACGAGTGGGTGCTCGACGGATCCGCCAGCCAGCCACCGATCAACTCAACGACTCCAGTGACACTGGAGTTCCGTGGAAAGAAGCTCTCGGGTCAGAGCCCCTGCAACACCTACAACGCCGGGTTCACCCTGAAGGACCACGATCTGGAAATCGGCCCCATCATGTCGACGAAAATGGCGTGTGAGAACGAGACGAACAGCGCCGCGGAACAGGCCTACTTCAGCGCCATCGAGGCGTCGAAATCCGTCGACACGACCGACCGCGACCAACTCGTCATTACAACTGCCGAGGGCAAACTGGTCTTCAAGGTCTCCAAGAGAGCGGCGGAATGACCGATGAGAACGGTCTCTCCGACCATCCCCCCGAGCCACAGGCCAAGGTTCGCGAACCGTCGCTACTCGATTCGCTGATTCCACTGATCGCACTGGTCATTGGGATCGGCGGATCTCTACTGCTCTTCGGTCTCGACGCGCTCGACGGCCCGATCCAGGTCGCACTCGTAGTTTGTTGCGCGGTAGCGGCGCTGATTGCACTCAAGAACGGGCACTCCTGGGATGCGGTTCAGCGCTCAGGACAGGGAGCGATGTCGTCGTTGACCAGCGCGATCTTCATCCTCTTGGCGGTGGGCGCATTGATCGGTACCTGGAATCTCTCGGGCACCATCCCGACGCTCGTCTACTACGGCATACAGGTGCTCTCTCCAAGTTGGTACTACTTGGCCACCGCTTTGATATGTGGTGCTGTCGCGTTGTCCATTGGGAGTTCCTGGACCACTGCTGGAACGATCGGCGTCGGCCTGGTCGGAATCGCCACCATGATCGGCGTGTCCCCGGCCATCACTGCCGGTGCGGTCATCTCCGGCGCCTACTTGGGCGACAAGACCTCGCCCTTGTCCGAGACGACCATTCTGACTGCTCAACTCGCCGGGGTGGACGTCTACGAACACATCAGGAACCAGGTCTGGACCTCTGTACCCGCGTTCGGTATCGCGACGGTCATCTTCGGGATCCTCGGTGTGGCCGGTCCTCCGGTGCAGGACCACATCGCCACCTCGGTCGAGTTGACCAAGCTGAACGAGATCTTCCACATCACGCCACTCAACCTGTTGCCGCTGGTGTTGTTGGCGGGACTGTCGATCAAGAAGGTTCCCGCGTCGTTGGCGCTGTTGGTCTCCGCGATCTTTGCTGGCGTGCTTGGCTCCTTCCTCCAACATGACGTGATGACCGGCTTCCTCCGAGCGCTCGACTCCACGAGCAGCGGGATAGTCGGATCCATCAAGGGTGTCTGGCGTGCAATGGCCAATGGTTTCACCATGAACTCCGGAATCGCGGACATTGACCGACTGCTCTCACGCGGCGGGATGGACAGCATGTTGTTGACCATCTGGTTGATCATGGCCGCGGTCACCTTCGGCATGCTTCTCGAGGAGTTTGGTCTCATAAATCGTCTGGTCAGCCCCCTGATCGAAGCCGCCAAGGGGACAGGAACCCTGTTCCTCTCGGTGTTCGTCTGCGGCTTCGGGCTCAACGTCATCGCCGGCGACCAGTACATCGCACTCGTGCTCCCCAACCGTGTGTTCCAGGCCGAGTTCCACAAACGCAACCTGGCGGCCAGCAACCTGTCACGGCTCACCGCGGATTGCGGAACGGTCACCTCACCACTAGTGCCCTGGAATTCGTGTGGCGCATTCATGTCAGCAGTGCTCGGGGTGTCGACAATCAGCTACTTCCCGTACGCGATTTTCTGTATCGCGAGCCCAGTGTTGAGCATCATCTACGGGTTCACCGGCTTCAAGATCGACAAGTTAGACTCCGCAGGTGGCGGGACGTCGGCCGAGGTGCTCGCAAGCCCGGCTTGAGTCTCGCCCGAAGGGTGACGCTGGCATTGGGCCCAGTTTCGGAAAACGATTTGGTTGTCCGAGACGGCAGGTTCCCGAACGTTGGATCAACTAGGGAAGATTCAAGGTCACGGTAATTGTCTCACGGACTTGGCGTTGGAGCTGCGGGTAGGGGTCTCATTTGGGTGGGTTCCAGCGGTTTCGGTAGTCGATGAGTCGGCGGATGGACAGGACCGCGGTGGCGAGGCAGAGGGCGGCGTGCCCAGAGCGGGTCTTGGGGTAGTCGTAGCCCTGATCGAGGTGCACGGTCCCGATGTCATGGTGCAGGACGGTGGCCTCGACTGCAGAGCCGGTCCGAGACGCGACGGCGGTGACACCCCAGCGGATGGGTCCGATCCGATGCCAGCAGCATCGGCTCAAACGTCGCCCAGAGAACATCGACCACCTCAGGTTCAAGCGCGCATGATATAGGTACCTCCACCCGCTTGTTCGGTTGTTGGGTGCACCCGCGATCAAACGCGGTCCACGCCGACAATTGGCGGATGGTCACGACCAACACCTATCAGCGCGCCTCCTTTGTCTCCTTCCGAGCGGAGGCTACTTGGCTGGAAAGGTACAGGCGGAGCAGCTGATGAGTGCACGAGCAAAGCGCCACACCTGGGCCTCGGCTGGCGGATTCACAGACAGAGGATAGTTGCCACAGCAATCGCCAACTGCGTCAATTGGCCGCGTTGTAGTAACGCAAATCGGGCGTTACACCGGTTGGATCAGGTCGTGGAACTACAGATGACTGTCAATGAGAGCAGTGGCAGAATCATCGTTGTGAAGAGGGTCTCCGTTGTCGGGAACTCGGGCTCCGGTAAGACAACGTTCGCTCGACAACTAGCTGAGATCCTCGGGGCTCCTTATGTGGAGTTGGACGAGCTCAACCATCAACCAAATTGGCAGCCGATGGAGCAGTCACGAATGTTGTCCGAGTTGGAGACGATCACGCGAGCCGATAAGTGGGTGATCGACGGCAACTATCGGTCCTATGTGATGGATGGCCCAGTGTGGCAGCGGGCAGACACGGTTATCTGGCTCGACTTGCCTCGTGCAATTGTCATGAGACAAATCATCGCCCGGACAATCAAACGCGGGGTACTGCGCCAAGAACTCTGGAACGGAAATCGTGAGTCCCTTGCCAACCTGTTTCGCTGGGACCCTCACAAGTCGGTCGTGCGTTGGGCATGGTCCCAACACGGTGTCTATGCCCAACGTTATGAGTCTGCGATCAAGTCAGACCTAAATGGCCATCTGGACTTCGTCCGCCTGTGTAGCCGTGGCGAAGCAGCGCAGTGGCTGAGCCAGATGCCGAGCTCGTGACCGAGTGCCTCAACTACAGGTCGACACTGGTGTTGCGCCGTCCATGAGTCCTTGGATCCACTCGAGTCCCTGCAGGTATGCCGGAACGGCAGTTGGTACGTGCTCACCGTCGGGCAGTTCACGCATCTCGACAACCTGGCCTGTGGCACACAAACGGCGGGCGAATGCCTCGCCTTGTTCGATCGGGATGACGGCATCGGTGCGGCTGTGGACGATCAATACTGGCGCGGTGCCTTGGGTAGTACCGGGGACGTTTGACTTCAACGCGCTTGCCCAAGGTTCGGTTTCGGTTAGCTTCACACGGGTGAGCGCTGGTTCGGGTGACAGGTCTGGCTCGCAACCTTCATCAAGTTGATCAAGAACCTCAAGCCCGGCTGCGCTCAGTGCGTCGCTGACATCCAAATCAGTGTTCGACGCGGCCAAGCCCGCGGTGACGAGCACCTCACGTGCCTGCAATAAGGGACGTGTATCGCTGGAATCAGCAGCGACGAAATCCGGAACCTCCGTCGCTGGAGCGCCCGCAAGCACTCCCACGATGCTGAGTTCGGGAGCCCAGTTACTAGCGAGTTGGTTAGCCCACGCCGCGGCATGCCCTCCCTGGGAGTATCCCACGATTCCCACAGCGGGAGCCGTTCGCATGTCGCTCAGTTGCTGGACAGCGAGTAGCGAGTCGAGCACGCTCCGGCCCGCGCTCACACCGACCAGATACGGGTGCCGGCCCTCCACCCCAAGACCCTCGTAGTCGGTAGAGACCAGTACGAATCCATCGCTGGCGACCCTGCCGCTCAGGAACTTGAGTTCAGCTGCATATGTGCCGTCACCTCCGAGGCTGACCGACGGGGCACATGTATCAGCGATACCGGTGGTGCCGTGCGCATGAGCAATGAGTGGCCAACCCTCTGGCGGTGGTTCGGTATCGGGAACAGTCACTACGCCGGTAACAGCAATAGGTGAACCAGCAACGGACTCGGACAGGTACATGATGCGCTGCCACTTGGCACCCTGTGGTGCGCCAGCAATGGGCTGCACGCGGATCAGATCCCCGTGGTTCCCCTTTGGCAGTGGATTGGGCAGGTCATAGAAACCGCTCTCGTCGCTCTCGAAGTGTTCGACGACAATCGGCCCAGTCGTTGTCGACGTGGCGTCAACCGGAGCGGTAGTTGTCGGGGAGGCCTTATCTCTGCTGCTACACGCAGAGATGCCGATGAAGGCGATCATTATGAGGAACACAACTCTGGTGCTTCGCATCTACGACAGTCTCGCGTGCTCAGGTTGAGGCCGATTGCAAACGGTAGGGACCACGTGTGGCGCACTACGGTTGAGAGATGGGATGTGGATGTCTGATCCTGCTCGCTTCGACCGTATCGCCGAGATTGGCGTTGTTCTTGGGCTGGATATTCACGAGCCGCATCCCTGCGGCATACGACGGTAATTGGTTAGTCGCAATCCTCGGATTCTTCCTGTTGCCATGGACCGCCCTGGCGTGGGCCGCAGTTTGGACACCTCAACAGGGAGTGTCTGGTTTTGGTTGGTTCATCGTCGCCTTGGCGTTCTTCGTTGACATGAGTACGCATGTCGGCGCGGCCCAGACCGAACGTAACCGTAACGCTGGCTCGGCCTTCTGAAACGTCCACTCTTCCGGATGGGTGGCTTTGTAGGGATGGAACCCATCGAGCCTCGGACCAGTCAGATCTCAGGTGGATGAAACCGGGGTGCAGATCACCACTGGAATATCTCTGTCAGTGTTCTTCTGATAGCCCTCGTAACCCTTGTAAGCCCGGGTTATCTGAGGCCACAACTCGGCCTTTTCGTCGGCATTTGCCGTGCGAGCGGTATAGCTGCCAGTTCGACCGTCAACGGTGATCTCGACTTGTGGATTGGCGACCAGGTTCTTGTACCAATCGGGATGATCACTGTGGCCGCCTTTGGACGCCACCACGACAATTCGGTCTGCCTCGCAGATCGGAGCGGTCAGCATTGTGGAGCGGGCAATGCCAGACTTCCTTCCGATGGTTTGGAGCTCGATGGGCTCCATGCCCAGGAGGCGCTTTGGGAAACGGCCACCGCTCAGTTTCAACAGAGCCCGGTGACCGTTCTCCAGACACCAAGCACCCATTTCGATCGTCTTGTCCTGAAATGACATCTCATCAAGCTAGGCGTGATCCGCCGCAGAGCGATATCGCTCCTGACGCGAGAACACGGTGCCGGTAGGCCCGACACCGTGTTCTGTCCAACTCATATGTTGAGTTCTTGGAGTCTGGATCAGGCCTCAGCGAAAGGATCTGAACCGAGTCGCTTGGAAGCGGTGCTCTTACGCTCTGGGTCATATGACGGGTAGACGTCCTCTGGCTCATACCGAGGGGCAGAGGTGTCGATACCTTCGTAGTAGAACTGGCTAGCCCACTTGCGGAACTTCATGAACGGGCCGTCGGTGGTCGCGAGCGCCGGAGTGATGATGTGAGCCTTGTTCTCCCAGATCGGCTTGTCCTCGAAGACCTGGCGATCGATCTCGTCCACGAAAGCATCACCGACAGTTGAGTTGATTGCGTCGTCGCCCAACTTGCGGACAGTGAACGTGAACCGGACGATGCACGACTTGTCGTCGATGGGCGTGTTGCATCCCATGAGGTAGGTGTCGACGATGCCGGAGAACTTGATGAAGCTGAAGCCCGGGCCCCAGGAGTCATGATCGATACGACCTTCGACCACACCGCGGGGCGTGGGGAACTTCTGTGCCGAGCGCATGTGCGACATGGGGCCGTCAGACTCGTAGCCCTGTAGCTCTGGCAGTTGCTCGGTGTTGTGGACGTAACGGAAATGCGCTGCGTCGACGCCGTTCTCGGCAACTTCCTGCCACGGTGCCTGGACCGGGTACTCACGGGTGACGATCGGCGTGAAGTTCTCGGTGTCGTTGAACTCGGGGATCTCGGGGATCTCCCATTCGGGCTCGACCGAACGTGGGTGATACCAAGCCATGATCAAGCCATTGCGTTCAATGGTCGGGTACTGCGGTACGCACGCCTTGTTGTTGATCCGGTCGGAATACGGAATCAGGGTGTTCTTGCCTTCGCAATCAAAACGCCATCCGTGGAACGGGCAGACCAGTTCGTTTCCGGCGACCGAGCCCCCGTGACCGAAGTGTGCACCCAAGTGCGGACAGAAAGCATCGCTGACATGTGCGACCCCGTCATTGTCGCGCCAAATGGTCAGGTGTCGACCGAACTGAAGTGCCGGCTTTACATCCCCGACCTTCAGGTCATGGGACCAAGAGACTTGGAACCAGCCGTAGGGAATCGGGAACGGCGAACGTTTGAACATGTCGAGTGCTCCTAAGGGGTATTGGCGGAGAAAACTAGAACGTGTTCCAGTTTACTGAAGTGCTGTGGCAATGTCACGCCGAAGCGTGAGGTACCCGGTGCAGAACCGCGGAGCGCATCGCACGGCCCCGGATCAGGTCACGTCCTCACTTCGGTTCGCGCCACATCGCCCACATCGGCGGTGACCCATCTCCCAAGGAAAACTCGCGTGTGACCTCGAATCCGAAGCGGTTGTAGAAAGGGAGATTCTCAGCTTTGGAACTCTCGAGATGGGCAGGCATGCCCTCAGCGTCGCACCGCTCCAAGATCGGTTGGATCAGCGCGGACCCGTAGCCCTGTCCACGGCGCTCGACATGAGCCGCGAGAAACTCCAGATACCAGTGAGGTTCCGTCGGGTGCAGTTTCTCGATGATCGTCAACGCTCCGATCGCACGTCGAAGGGGACCCGGTCCGATGGCTCTGATCGATGGGATCAGACACCGCATGTTCTCAACAGCATTGAGCTTCCAGCGCGAGGGTTCGGCCCAGATTGCTGCGCCACCGATGTCGCTGGTGGTGTACGCCAGTCCCCCCTGAACCCGCGAACGGATCACCTGGGCGAACATCTCACCCAGGAAGCGCTGCCGGCGACGTTGGTCAGGGGCGATCCACAGCCAGACGGGGTCATCCTCAAACGCGTCAGCGAGCATGGCGCCGAGTTCTCGCCAGGACCCAGTGTCTGCGACGACTGGTTCGATAGAAGGCCGTGAATCAGGAGAGCTCACGAACTGACCGGCCTTGTAGCAAGACCCGCCTTTGATGCGATGGACAGAATCCGTTTCGCCTCGGTGATGAAGTTCCGTTCGATCGCTGACGTCAGGAACACGAATGAGAACCCGGTCTCTGGGTCACCCCACACGATCTGCCCGCCTGCTCCATTGTGACCAAACGCGAGCGGTGAGACGGTAGGTCCCATGCCTCGCATGGCCGACTGGCCGTCGTCGCTCGACACCACCAAGCCAAGTGTGCGGTTAGCGGCTACGCCGGTCATCGGGTCGGGCATCGTGCAGCGGATCGTGCCGGTGCCATCGGCCAGGACCTGGGGGCTCCACAGTCCGCCGATGTTGTGAAGCAGTGCCTGGTAGTACAACGCCAATCCCGATGCGGTAGCCACTCCACCAGCACCGGGAACACCAACAGCTCGGATCGAGGGTTCGTTGAACGCTACGAGAATGTCCGGGGTCACCTCGCCCAGATCGAAGTTCTCTATCCCGAAGAGTTCTTTCATCTCAGCAGCGCTCGGAACCTGACCGAGAGCCACCAATGGAGTTACCTCAGCTGACGCTGCGGGCTCTCCGAATACAACCTGTTCCAGACCCAAGGGTTTGAGGATTCGGTCTGCCACAACGTCGCGGTGATCGCGTTGTTCGACCGCCGAGATCATCTCGGCAGCCACCCAGTGGGCTGCTGTGGGGTGATACTCAAAATGCGTTCCCGGCTCCCATGTGCAGCGCCAGCGGGACATGACCTCGCGACGTGACTCTGAGGTGTCCCACTTGGGCGGGCCGAGTGGAGCGGTGGGAAATCCACCGGTATGGGTGAGTACATGTTCAAGGGTGATCATGCCCATCCATTCGGGCGTGGAGCCCTCGGTGCCGAACTCCGGCAGCACCTCGCGAACCAGCGTTCGCGGAGCGAGACTTCCCTCGGCGATCAACTGCCAGATCACGCCTGCGATCAACGCCTTCGTGGCAGAGAAGATGTTGAATAGCGTCGACCCGGTCGCTGTTCCGAAACTCTCGGTGAGCACTACCTCGCCATCATGAGCGAAGGCGAACTGTGCAGCGGGCATTCGTCCCGAGTCGACCTCGTCCTGGACCTTCGACCGCAGCCGGTCGAGCTGTTCGTTATCGAGTTGCCCCTGTTTGTTCACCCCTGCACGGTACCCGAGCACGCCCCCTCGCCACCCACGGAATGTGACATCTGCCCTAGCAATCAGAGATGGGGCTATTCGGTGAAGCGGCCTGGTGGTGCTATATCTGGAATGTCCCGCCATGGCGGGCCGACATGGTCGAAAGCGAATTACCTACGGGCAGTTGTTCGCGAGATACGGCCTGTTGTAACTACAGTCACCACCTAAAGTTCTGATCCAGAGGGGGTCCAGGTGAAGGTATCTGTCGACTACGACCTGTGCGAGAGCAATGCGATCTGCATGGGAATCGCGCCCGAGGTATTCGAGGTCAGAGACGATGATCTCCTCTACATCCTCGATGAGAACCCGCCCGAGGAACTCCGCGCCAGGGTTGAAGAAGCCATCAAGCGCTGTCCGAAGCAGGCTCTGAGCCTGGAGGACTGAGCCAGTACCCGCCTTGCGGGTCCACTGGCTGGACCAACAGTCATTGCGCCCATGCGGCGGCGAAAGGACCACACAGAATGTCAGTGTTGATCGTCGGCGCCTCGCTCGCTGGACTGAGCGCCGCGGAAACTCTGCGCTCAAGTGGGTACAAAGACGAAATCGTGGTGGTCGACGGCTGGGACTCACTCCCATCCGATCGCCCACCGTTGTCCAAGCAGGTCTTGGCGGGGGAATGGCCTCCCGAGAAGGCGACACAACGCGCCGCGTCCCACCTGCACGAATGGGACCTCGATCTCAGGCTCGGTCTGGCTGCGACATCCATTCAGGTTGATCCCGATAGCTCAGGCCCCGGCAGAGTCACCCTCACAGACGGGACCGCTGTAGAACCCGACGGACTGATCATCGCTACCGGATCTCGGCCGCGCAACGTGACCGATCAACGAATCGACGGCGTCCACCTGTTGCGCAACCTCGAGGACAGCCTTGCTCTTCGAGATGACCTGGATGCAACTGATGGTCCGGTGGTCGTGATCGGAGCGGGGTTCATCGGAGCCGAGGTGGCTGCCACCTGTCGTTCCCTTGGTCGAGACGTCACGCTCATCGAGGCTGCCCCATCGCCGTTGATGCGGGTGTTCCCCCAAGCCATCGGTGACTTCGTCGCTGATTTACACCGTGCCAATGGGGTCGACGTTCGTTTGGGGGTCGGTGTTGCGGAACTCGAGTGCGATCCAACGGGTCGAATCAGCGGAGTCCGCATGTCCGATGGCTCGTTGGTCGAGGCAGCAGTTGTTGTTGTCGGCATCGGTGTGATCCCCAACGTCGAGTGGCTCGCCGACTCGCCGCTTCGACTCGACAACGGAATCCACTGCGACGAGACCTGCCTCGCAGCGCCCGGTGTGGTCGCTGCGGGGGACGTCGCGAGTTGGTACAACCCGCGTTATCGACGCCAGATGCGTGTCGAACAATGGGAACACGCAATCCAACAGGGCGAATACGCGGCCAAGAGAATCCTTGCGGAGATGGGATTCGGCGACACAGACATGCAGGCACTCGGTGCCTTCGATCCGGTGCCGTGGTTCTGGTCAGATCAATACGACAAGAAGATCCAGATGGCAGGGTTTCCCGATGCCAGTGATGAGATGGTCCTCGTCGAGGGTTCATTCGCCGAGGGCCGGTTCGCAGTGCTGTTTCGCCGGGGCGACGAGTGCTCTGCAGTGTTGGGTGTGAACCGCCCCCGCCATGTCATGCAGGCGCGGATGAAACTCGAAGCGTCACTTGACTGGGATGGAGTCATCTCGCTTTTCCGGTGAGGACCAATTAGAAACCCGGCCGTGTTCATTTCGTTTCTGGTCATAACGCTCGTGTTCGCAGTGGTGAACTGGTGGGCGGCTCAAACCGGGAACAAGCCGTGGGAATACGCGTTCAAACCTCTCACGATGGTCGCGTTGATCGCAGCGACATTGGCGATCACCGATCCTGCATCATCATCGGCACATGGATCGGGCGCACGGATCGCAATGGTCATTGGTCTCGCTCTGTCGCTCCTCGGTGATATCGCTTTAATGCTCCCGGGCAGGTACTTCATTCAGGGTCTCGCTGCGTTCCTCCTCGCCCACATCGCATACATCGTTGCGCTCGCACTGTTCGGATTGAGTTGGCCCGGCGTTGCTCTCGGCGTTGTGTTCGTGGTGGTGGCAGCGGGCATGATCGCCCCGCGAATAGTTCGCGGTGCTCGATCTGAGGACCCTCGAATGGGTGCAGCGGTCACGGTGTATCTGAGCGTGATCTCGTTGATGGTCATAGCTGCATTCGGTACCGGTTCGGTGTGGGCCATCCCCGGAGCGGTCCTCTTCTACGCGTCCGACGGCTGTATCGGTTGGGACAAGTTCGTCAAGGAACTGCCATACAGGCACCTGCTCGTGATGGTGACCTACCATCTGGGCCAGATAGGTCTGGTGCTCTCACTAGCGCTTTGAGCGACCGGACCGTGTTGATGTCCAGGTAGGCCATCAGTCATTTCGCGTGAGTGATCACGGGTCAGGGGGAACAATGCTTGGAGAAGTGACCGCTGGGGATGCAGTTCTCGATGCCGCACAGGATGTCTTGCCCACGATGGTGGATCTGCGACGAAAGTTGCACCGTCAACCGGAACTCGGTTTGGACCTGCCCTACACCCAGTCGCAGGTACTTCAGACCATCGATGATCTGGGGCTAACCGTCAACGTCGGCAAGGGGCTCTCTTCGGTTATTGCTGACCTGGACACGGGGCGTCCCGGTCCGACCATATTGCTGCGCGGCGATATGGATGCTCTGCCCATGCCTGAGGACACCGGTCTCGAGTTCTCGAGCGAGGTGGACAACCGAATGCACGCGTGTGGTCACGATGCCCACACCGCGATGCTCGCCGGGGCGGCCACGATCCTTGCCGGAATGAGGGACTCGCTGTCGGGAACCGTCAGATTCATGTTCCAACCGGGTGAGGAAGGAGCCGGGGGAGCGAAGATCATGATCGAACAGGATCTTCTCGACGGTGTGGACGCGGCCTTCGCTTTGCACGTAGCTCCCAACGCTCCGGATGGAATATTCGGATGGAAGCCGGGTCCGGCTCTCGCGTCCGCAGATGAGTTCGACATTGTCGTCAAGGGTCGTGGCGGCCATGCTTCCACTCCGCACTGGGCAGGTGACCCAACTCCTGTAGCTGCTGAATTGGTACTTGCTCTGCAGACGATGGTGACACGGACAGTCGACGCGTTTGACCCTGCAATAGTCACCGTCACCATGCTCCAGGGCGGCACCGTGCACAACGTGATCCCCGAACACGTCAACCTAGGCGGCACCATCCGAGCCGTATCGGAAAGAACCCGGCACTTGGTCTGGGACAACATACGTCGCGTCGCTGAGGGTGTCGCTGCCGCCCACGGATGTACTGCCGAGGTGACAATTCACGAGGGCTACCCAGTCACTATCAACGACCCAGCGTTTGCCGCTTGGGCTGCGTCGGTCGCAGACGAGACGTTCGGTCTTGGCCACACCTACGAGATGGGCTCACCGATCATGGGTGCAGAGGACTTCTCCTACGTCCTCCAAAAAGTGCCCGGAGCGATGCTGTTCCTAGGCGTGTGTCCTCCCGACAACCCGAACCCGTTCGAAGCTCCGAGTTGTCATTCGAACCGCATGGTCCTTCATGAAGGATCCATGGCTACCGGAGCAGCGATGCACGCGGCGGTAGCCATCAAGTATTTGAGTTCAGGCGGCGATCTGTCCGCCT
The DNA here is from genome assembly GCA_020439285.1 of Microthrixaceae bacterium. Lineage (GTDB taxonomy): Bacteria > Actinomycetota > Acidimicrobiia > Acidimicrobiales > Microtrichaceae > JAGQSZ01. The sequence goes on along the minus strand of JAGQSZ010000001.1, from coordinate 36,486 downwards.
AACTCGAAGCCCGACAGTTCTGTCGGACACAACGTTTTGCTCCTAGTGCGTTCAGTTCGGCAGTTGGCAGTGGCGCGGATCGGATACCGTGCACGACATGTACGAGTGCTTCGAAGTTTCGGTGGACGACAACGTCGCCCACATCAAATTGAATCGCCCCGATGACTTCAACACGATGGTGCCGTCGTTTTGGAACGATCTGCCGCTGATCGTCGAACAACTCGATGCCGAAGGGGCCGCCCGGGTAATCGTGTTGTCATCTACCGGCAAGCACTTCACCGCTGGAATGGACCTGTCGGTATTCACCGGCGGGTCCGGTATCACCGCAGGGGGAGCGACCGAGATGGGCCGACAACGTTCGGCGCTGTGGATGCTCGTACAGAAACTGCAGGACTCGTTCACGGCGTTCGAGCGGGCGCGGATGCCTGTGCTCGCAGCGATCCAAGGTGGGTGCATCGGTGGGGGCGTCGACATGGTCACCGCTGCAGATATGCGCTACTGCTCGGCCGACGCGTTCTTCTGCATCCAGGAGATCAACATCGGGATGACGGCCGATGTCGGAACGCTTCAGCGGCTCCCCAAACTCATTCCTGAAGGCGTGGCGCGCGAACTCGCCTACACCGGTGACCGGATGCCTGCTCAAAGGGCCTTGGAGGTCGGACTGGTGAACCAGGTTTTCGATGACCACGCGTCGTTGGTCGACGGGGTCTTGGAAATAGCTGCTCGGATAGCCAAGCGGTCGCCGTTGGCGATCTGGGGAACCAAGGAGACGATCAATTACGCGCGTGACCATTCCGTGGCGGACGGCCTGCGCCAGATAGCAGGTTGGCAGACCGGTATGTTCCAACCCGGTGACATGATCGAGGAGATGACGGCCAAAGGGGAAAAGAGGGATCCGTCCTTCGAACAGATCCCCCCGCGACCCACAGCGTTCTGATCGGGGGCAGAATCTGTTGTGCCGATCCGCCAGATAATCGGGTCGTGATGCACATGTGAGAGTTCCAGCCGGTTCACACTGCTCTTTGGTGGTTTGGCTCCGGCAAACGCAGTCCACAGGGGCGCAGTTCATGGAAGTTCGAGTTGGATTCTGAGGAAGGGTTCCGATGCTGGCGATGCCAAGCCTCGCAGCCGCCGCGCCGAACGTCTTGTTGGCGTTGCGGCGCGATCCAGATCAGTCCCGACTACCCGCTGCGCGTCGATGATGACGGTGAGTTCTGCGATGACCCCAACTGTGAGGATTGCAACGACGAATGGGAAGACGATCTCGAACTCGACTGGGTCGATGACTCTGACAGTGCATCATCAATTCACCCCTCGCAGTTGCCTCAACCAGCATGGGACCCCAACCACGCAGCAATGATGCATCCCGCTGCGCGGGCCGAACCGATAAAGGTCGGCCTGACCACGCGGACTTTCGCAGCCTTCCTGTCGATGGTGGTCTGGTGGGTGGTCGTGTTGGTGGGTTTCTCGATAGCGAAGCTTCTCTACGGATCGCCACCCGAGATGTTGTTGATCGGACTCGCGCTGGTACCACTATTCGGCGAGACCGCGCTTACAGCCGAACTAGGAGTCACTCCCGGGAAGTTCCTGTTGGGGCTACGTACCCGATCCGGCACATCCAAGCCCGGTTGGAGTAGGTCGATAATTCGGACCTTCGTGATGGTCGGGCCATTCCTGTTCATGTTCTTCAGCGGGCCGATAGGCGATATCGCCTTTGTTGTCGGATCCATCTGGATTGTGGTCCTTTTGGTGAGCATCGCCTCTGATCCAGACAAGAGAGGATTCCATGATCATCTGGCGGGAACTTCTGTGGTCTCCAAGTTCAAGTTCCATTGTCAGTGACAAGCGCAGTCCTGACCTCCCAAGACACTGATCGCGAACTAACAGTTGCCTCGCGCAGACACTGCCGTGTCGATGGCGGCCCGAGAGGGGATCGCTACCCGTTACGCTGCGTCATCGGCGCTGGGAGAATCATCCCCGTGACAACCGAAACCAGGACCAACTGATGGCATCGACGGATCAGAGAACACCGGGGACAGATAGTTCGTCGGGAAGTGAACAGGACCGGCGGCTCGCAACGATCCGGGGTCTCTTGGCGAAAGCGGAAGCAACCGAGTTCGAACACGAGGCAGAGCTGTTCTTCAACAAGGCGTCTGAACTGATAGCACGGTGGGCGATTGATGAGGCCCAGCTCTGGGACGGCGCTGACAAGCAGGTGCGCCAGCGACCAGATGAGATGCAACTCGTGGTGCACGCTCCATACATGGCGCAGAAGGCGATCTTGATTTCGGGTGTTGCGCAGGCCCATGGATGCAGATCGGTGAGGCTCAGCGGGGGCAAGGGCGCCAAGTCCGAGGTGGTATCAATCGTTGGTTTTCCGACAGATCTGAAATGGGTCGAGACCTTGGTGACGAGCCTGTTGGTTCAACTCACTTCCACGATGCTCAAGTCTTGTCCATCTGGACTATCGCCCTCCGGTTCAGCGTCGTGGCGACGGAGTTACATCGTCGGCTTCGCTGAGACCGTCTCGGCCCGGTTACAAGAAGATCGGCGCAAAGCAGTTCAGGAGACGGACAACGCTTCAGGTGTGAGCCGTAACCACAGCAGCGACGGCTCGGGCGGTGACTCGGAATCGACAACGCAATCCGTGGCGCTCGTGTTGGCCTCGCGTGAAAGCGAAGTCGAAGACGATTATCGCCGTCGATACCCCTACCTACGGTCGTCTTGGGCATCGGCAGGTAGCTCGCACGCTGGGCGAAGTGCCGGACGTCGCGCAGGGCGAGAGGCATCGTTGACACGAGGAGCCTTTGGATCCAGGCGGTCGCTTGGGCGGTGAGGATCCCTACCGTGAACTTGTCTATCAATCAGAGGGCGAAGCCATGCCAAGTGGCGGAAGGAAGTTCACGCGTTTCACACAGGTGAATGACTTCATCGATTCTGTGATTGTCTCGCCGTGGTGGGAGTCGATGTTCCCCGACGCCCCGATAGAGGTGACAGTGATGCGTCGATCTCGAGGCGCCACATTCTCAGCAGCAACAGTGGACGTTGCCGGTGAGGCGGGAGCCATCTGGATCAGGGACGGTTCATGGGACCTGGTGACGGTCCTGCATGAACTGGCCCATGTCGCTGCTGAGCGTGACGATCCGACCGGTCCACACGGATCAGCGTTTATCGACGCGCTGGGGGAACTGTGGCGCCACTACTTGGGATTTCACGCTTTTGGTGCGCTTCAGTCAGCCCTCGAGGCCCATGGCGTACCCCTGCGCCGCGAACGTCGACCCCCGACGTCGGACACGGTGTAGACCACTGCTCTGGCTTGGCGTCCTCTGATCGGAATCCGGCCGGCCGGACGCCAGCCCGACTTGGATCGAGCCGCTCGATAGGTTTCGGCCGCAGCAAGAACACCGCTCCTGGTCTCCTTGGCCTCATCACACAGGCGTGAGGCCAGGTTCACAACGTCGCCGATGACGGTGTATTCGAATCGTTCCATGGTGCCGATGAACCCGGAGATGACTTCGCCTGTCGCGACTCCAATTCCTGCTCCCGGTAGCGATCGCAGTGCGGCCAGTTCACCAGGTAGTGCAGATGCGGCGCGAAGCGCTCGATCGGCGTGATCAGGTTGATCCTGGGGTGCTCCGAACACGCACAGAGCGGCATCTCCCTCGAACTTGTTGATCCATCCGCCCTCTCGGGAGACCACGGACACGACCACGCTGAAGAACCGGTTGAGCATTGCGACCACGTCCTCCGGCGGGTTCAACTCGGCGAAACGGGTGTAGCCGCGCAGGTCCACGAACAACACCGTCACCTCACGTCGTTCCGAAGGTGTCGCTGGTCCAACTGAATTCATGTCCATGTCGGCGAATCCCACTTGGCCGACTTGTCTGCGGAATACGTCGCGCAACTCTTCGCGTTCTCGGATCCCTGCGGCTAGATCGTTGACACCTTCGGCGAGCCGACCGATCTCTCCCAAGTCGTCGATCGGTACATATGTGTCGGTGTTGCCCTGTTCGATTTCCTTGAGTGCCAAACGAATCAGGTTGAGTGGCCGTGCCACTGAACGTGCGGCAGCACCCATGACTAGCCCACCACCAACTACACATGCCGCGGCCAACCAGCCCAAGCGTTGATCGTTGAGAGGCACTGGACTGAGTAGCGGGCTGAGACCTATTGCGGCCAATGGAACTGCACTACCCAACAGCCAGGCCAGCATTAGCCGCGGAAGGACGTCACGCTTGTCTGCCGGAAGGTCGGCTTCCTTGAGCGCTAGTGCATAGACAGGTCTGAAGTGACCCTCCAACAACAGGTACAACAGCGTGCAAGTGACGACTCCCGCCAGGAAGATCGCTATGGCGATTCTCCCAGCCCGGTAGTTGATCAAGCCGAACAGGATCGAGGCTCCGAGCCACGAGACCAGGGCACCAGCGGTCTGTGCCAGCGGCAGTCGAAACACAGATCGGAGTTGTGAATCAGTGGGCTTGGTGCCCCGGGTGACCCAACTCGCTGCACGGTGAACCACAAACAGGTTTGACGGAATCCCGAGTATCACCATGACCAAGACGTACACACTGAACGCGATGACGTTAACGCCGCTGCTATTTAATCCAACTGTCGTTGACGAGGGATAGAGAAACGCGAAGTACCCGGCAACCGCAGCGACACCGATCGTGTTGGCAGCGGCCTGATAGGCCAAGATGCCCCAAGGGCGAGTTCGTGCCTTTGCGAGATCAACTAGTTCGTCTGAGTCTGGCGACGAGAACAACGAGGGTCCTGTTGACAGCGGGTTCTTCCATTGGTGTGAACCCCCTGTCGTGTCGGACTCGCCGCTCATTTCAAATGACCTGGCCGCTGCACAGTGACTGTTAATCGTGTCCGCCAGCAACTCTCCGAAGTCTGGGTCATCGCTCGAAGACCTGCTCGAGGAATCGCTTGGTCCGTTCGTGTTGGGGATCGCCGATCACCTGATCGGGCGGCCCCTCCTCGACGATCAGTCCGCCGTCCATGAACACAACTCTGTCAGCGACCCGTCTCGCGAATCCCATTTCGTGGGTCACTACGAGCATCGTCATTCCCGCCTCGGCGAGCCCGCGCATCACATCGAGCACTTCGCCGACGAGTTCTGGATCAAGTGCTGAGGTTGGCTCGTCGAAGAGCATCATCTCCGGATCTGACGCGAGCGCACGGGCTATTGCCACTCGCTGTTGTTGCCCACCCGACAATTGACGTGGATAGGAATGGAGCTTGTCCGACAGGCCGACTCTCTTCAGAACCGAGACCGCTTTGTCGTTGGACTCGATGCGGGACCGTTTCAGTACGCGCCGCTGTGCGATGGTTAGGTTCCCGGCGACATCGAGGTGTGGAAAGAGATTGAACTGCTGGAACACCATGCCGATCCGGGTTCGGATCTCATCAATATCGGAATGCGGATCGGTGATGTCGATCCCATCTATGAGTACTTGTCCGCCGGTAGGGGTTTCGAGCAGATTGACACAGCGAAGCAGAGTCGACTTGCCAGACCCAGACGGGCCGATGATGCACACGACCTCACCCTGGGTCACCTTCAAATCGATAGATCGCAGTACCTGCAGTTCGCCGAAACTCTTCGCCAGCGAACAGAGTTCTATGGCCGGTGGGATTGGGGTGCTCATCTGAAGTTACCCCCGGGCATGCCAGCCTGGCCGAAGTTGCCGGGTTCTATACCTCCCGGCTCAAGAGCGTTTGCCTCAGCGGCAGCCACTGCTGCACGCTTCTTGCGGCCACTGGTGTAGTCGCCGCTTCGTTTCTCCAACTGTCGGGACACCGCAGTTAGAGGAAGGGTAATGGCTAGATAGATCAGTGCTGCTGCAATGAACGGAGTCCCGCTCAAGGTGTCCTGAACGGCTGCTCGTGAGAAGAACGCGAGATCCTGTGACGATGCTGACACACCAAGCACGAACACCAACGAGGTGTCCTTGACCAACAGGACGAACTCGTTTGTCAGCGGGGGGATCATCACCCTGAAAGCTTGAGGGATGATGATGCTACGCAGAGCTTGGCTATTGGTCATGCCAAGCGAACGCGCGGCCTCCATCTGCCCTTTGGGTACTGCCTCGATCCCGCCACGGATCGTTTCGGCGAGGTATGCGGCTGCGACTATGGCAAGGCCTACGGCTGGAGTTCCGTAGTCGCCCAAGAACGGCAAGATCTGCTTGATCCTTACCTGCAATGCGATTGGGAGCACGAACCCGACCAGGATCAGCGTCAACAGCGCTGGAATCCCACGAAAGAACTCGATGTAGGCAAGTGCTGCCCATCGGTATGGCTTCACTGAGGACAGGCGCATCAGCGCCAGAGCGAGTCCTAGAACCAAACCACCGGAGAACGCGAAGATCGCCAGTATGACGGTGTTCTTGGCTGCGATCGTGATTATCTCGGGGAACAGGTCCCGGAATATCTGGGGGTCTAGAAAGACACTCTGCAGTTTGGCCCAGTCCGCGCTTAGGACGACTACCGCGATTACGACGAGGGTCGCGACATAGATAGCCCAGCGTCGAAGCTGCGCTTTGCGACGTTTGCTCATCCCTGCGGTCTGTCGGGGCGGACGAATGCCGTCCACCCCGACGTGACCTTCAGTCATATGGCTTGCCTGCCTAGAGCGGAGACCTGGATACCGCTACTTCTTCTCACCGAACCAAGTGGTGTAGATCTCGTCGTAGGTGCCGTTGTCCTTGATGGTGGACAGTGCATCGTTCAGAGCATCGCGCAGAGCGGTGTCTTCGAGGCGTACAGCGAACCCGTACTGCTCGCCGGTCTTGAAGGTCTCTGTGACGGCGAACTTATCAGGAGCAGTGGTTGCCCGGTAACCGTTGACAGGCAGGTCCTGGAGTGCGCCGGCAATGTCACCCGAAGTTAGAGCCGGGAACATTTCATCACCGGTCTGGAACTTCTTGATGGTTGCTCCGTCTGGTGTGTTTTCTTCGGCGTAGGTCTCACCGGTGGTGCCGCTCTGCACGCCGATGACCTGTCCGGTCATCGAGTCCAAGGTGGCGTACTTCTCTGCGTTCTCCTTGAGGACCAAGAGCGACTGGTCGGCATCGAAGTATGGGTCTGTGAAGTTGACCTTCTTTGCTCGCTCCTCGGTGATGGTCATGGCTGACGCGATCATGTCGCAGTTCTTTGCCACCAGAGCCGGGATGATTCCATCAAATGGAGTTGTGTCGAACTGCGCTCCTCCGCTCAGGTCCATGGACTTTGCCATTGCTGAGACGACGTCGTAGTCGAAGCCCGTTGTCTTTCCGTTCTCCTCGAACTCAAAGGGCTTATAAGGCATGTCCGAACACACGGTCAGTTGACCGTCCTTGACCAATGAGAGTCCAGAGGGCGATCCGGAACCATCGGTGTTGTTCGGCTCTGCCTTGTCGTCACTGCTGCAACCCGCAAGGGCCAGAGCAGCGACCGTCAACAGTGCCGGGACCGCAAGTCGGGATCGTCCAAACCGACTGGCACTGGACTTCTTCGAAGTGAAACGCATCATGGGCTCCTTCGGGAGATGGAAATTCCGCTGCCACATTGTTGTGGGTGGCTGCCCGACGTTAGCGCCCGAGCGGACCAGACAGCGTGGTTGATCGCCCGAGTGTGGTTTCGATTGGTTCCCATGCCGGTAGCTGTCAAGAAATTGGTCAATGTATTCGACCTTCGCGCCGACACCCATTGCCATGAGAGGAGCTTCTGGCCTTTCCAAACATGTCTTCATCGCGACCTTTGTCGCTCTAGTGCTCTCCGCCTGCTCTGTGCCGCCACCACAGTCGAACTCTGAGCGGATGCCGCTGACCTGGGCGCGAACCGGAGAACCGACCTATCCGGCGGTCGCCTACGGCCAGGATCCCCGCAACGTTGCTGACATCTACAGTCCGACCGCCGGGGGTAACCGGGGTGTCATCGTGTTGGTCCACGGTGGTGGTTTCTATTCGGGTGGCCGCAGCGAGGTGCGTGAGTTGTCCGGTGTGATCATGGCCCAGGTGGAACGCGGCTTCTCGGTGGTCAATATCGACTACCGACTGCTCACCGAGACATCGAACAACTTCCCGAACGCAGTCGATGACGTATCGATGGCAGTCAACTGGGTTCGGGAGAACGGGCCTGCTTACAACCTCAACCCGGCCACATTGATAGTTGCTGGTCACTCTGCCGGCGGAACGCTCGCTGCACTGGTAGCTCTCGGCTGGAACTCGCCGACTTCGGGGGCGCTGGGCCGAACAGCCAAGGTGGATGGCTACATTTCCTTTGCCGGAATCATGAACTTCGAGAACGCCGCACCCATCTCGACAGCGGCCGGAGAGCTCTGGCTGGGAGCGAACGCGAAAGTGCCAGGCTGGAAGGGCGCTGCATCACCTACGACTCACCTGGATCCGGCCGATCCGCCGGGGTATCTGGCACACGGCGATATGGACAACGTCATCGAGATGGGTCAGGTCGATCAGATGATCTCGGCGCTGGTGCGATCGGGAACCAACTACTCCAAGTTGTTCGTGGACCGAGTCACCACCGGCGAAGACGCTTGCAGATGGCACCTTCCCCAGTGCGGCGTAAACGCGACCCAGCTCAACAAGTGGATCGACCTGGTGGTGGATCGCCGGTTCTGAGTCACTGAACGTGAGCTCGTGAACGTACTGGTGCCCCTTCTGAAGTGGTATCACGCGTGATACAATCTCTTCATGGAGTCCGTGACGATAAGAGAGCTCAGAAACCACGGCGGTGCTGTGGTCGAACGGGCTGCACATGGGGAACGTTTGACGATCACCCGTGATGGGGAGCCCGTCGCACAGCTGAGCGCACTCCCGGCTCCACCGGTATCACTCGAGGAACTCCGTCGACGTCGCGCAATGTTGCCCGCCGTGGACCCCGAGGCACTACGACGTGCGGTCGATGCCATTGTTGATCCGACCTTGTGACGATGGCCCGAGGAATTTTAGATACATCGACGCTGATCCTGCTGGCCCGGATCGACGACGTAGGGTCGTTGCCGTCGGAACCGCTCATCACGTCGATCACGCTCGCCGAGTTGTCCGTCGGGCCGCTCGTCGCTCGCAGCGATGTGGAACGGGCTGCACGCCAGGCGCATCTGCAGCAGGCTGAAGCTGATTTCGAACCGTTGCCGTTCGATGCCTTAGCTGCGCGGAGCTTCGGGCTGGTGGCCGCGTCACTCCGGCAATCTGGGCGGAAACCTGCCGCACGCGCCTATGACGCGATGATCGCGGCTGTGTGCATCGCACATGGTCTTCCGGTACACACGTGCAACCCCCGTGACTTCGCTGCGATCGGCGGTCTGGATGTGATCGCTGTTCAACATCCAGATACGTGAATTGTGATGATCTCAACCGGTTCGGGGTGGGCTGAGACCGGGACCGGCACGGGCCCGTCGGTCCGGTTGGACGTCAACCCGCTGGCACCGGGCAGCTGATCCCCGTGCCCGCCACACAGCAGCAGCCGTGTGGATTCTTGGACAGGTACTGCTCGCAGAACCGGGCTAAGCGCGCAGTCGGTCCTTTCGTTGGAGACATTGTTGTCGCCAGTACCCGTAGGCTTGGCGTACACGAGCACCGTCGGGGGCTCTGCTGGGGTCGCGAGCGAAGATTGGTGTGAGTGATGTTCGGTGTGCACGTGATGGGATATCGCGTACCGTTCACGGCGATGTTGGCTGGGGTCGTGTTGGTCCTCACCAGCGATCGGCTACGGAATTCGACCACCTGAGCACGGCTTCATGTCGCCTGCTCGGATGTTCGTTCGTGGCGTGGTGCGATCAGTCGAGACCGAGCACCGTCGATAGGGCTTCGTCGATGCCCCACAGCTCTTCCGGCGTGACGTGTCCTGTCCGGTCTCCCAATCGGGATGCGTCCACAGCTCCCACCTGTTCGACGAGCACCCGTGTCCTCTGGCCGTCGATCTCGATTTCTGGTCTGAACGATGCAGATCTGGCACTCAACGAGGTCGGTGCGATCAGGATGACACTACGAGGGAGGAACTCATCGGCCTGGACCACGACCCCGTAGCGGACCCCGTGTTGCTCGTGACCGATGCCCTTGGGGATCCTCAGTCGATAGACGTCACCGCGGAGCACGCAGTGATTCCATCAGCGTCGCTACTGCGGTCATTTCCTCCCGGTCGGCTTCATCAGCTTCGAGTTCCGCCACTTCAGCTATGACCTCGTTGCGTCGGCGGAGTCGTTGGGCCGACGAGATGAGTGATGACCGAATCGCTTCGGAGCGTGTCATCCCGGATGCCTCGAGGAGGCGAAGGGCGCGGTGTGATTCATCGTCGAGACGAACGGAGAGCGCGTGGGCCATGGGTTCATGGTATCACATTTCGTGATACTTTGAAGCCTCAGGCCGCCCATGGTTCTGCCGTTTGGGGAGGGCAGATGAACTGGACCGTGATCCCGATCTGGAGGGCTCGGGTCGACTAGTCGATGATTGGTACCGGGCAGCTAATCCCCGTACCCGCCACGCCGCAGTAGCCGTGCGGATTCTTGGACAGGTACTGCTGGTGATAATCCTCGGCGTAGAACCAGTTCTGGTCGAAGTCGCCCAGCAACTTGATCTCCGTGGTAGGTAGTCTGCGTCCGGCCTCGGTCAACGCCTTCGAGTACAACTCCTGACTAGCCAGCGCGGCTTGCAACTGCTCCTCATCGAGCGCGTAGATAGCCGAGCGGTACTGAGTCCCGATGTCGTTGCCCTGTTGCATGCCCTGGGTCGGATCATGGGACTCCCAAAAGACTCTGAGTAACTCGTTGTAGGAGGCCGTCCTCGGATCAAACACGACGAGCACGGCTTCTGCGTGGCCCGTCATTCCCGAACAGACCTCTTCATAGGTCGGGTTGGCGGTGAAGCCACCTGCGTACCCGACAGCGGTGGTGATCACACCTGGGATCTGCCAGAAGATTCGTTCGACACCCCAGAAACAGCCCTCTGCAAAGACCGCGAGTTCTGCGCCGGGAGGAAATGGACCCGTAAGGGATGAGGCGTTGACGTGATGCGGGGCCAACACCCCAATAGGGGTGCTCCTTCCGGGAAGTGCCTCATCGGCGGTGATCATCTTTGGAGAACGACCGAAGAACATGACACCGACACTATGGCTCTGGGGAAACTCCGGGGTGTCGCGGTGTCATACGCCTGCCGAGTTGCGACTTCGGATTGTCAGCCGGCGTCGGGAAGATGGTCGTTGAACCAAGAGACAACATCTCCGATCCAGCGTCGCATGTCTGGTACATGAGCCTGGAAGTCCTTGGGTCCGTCGTCAACGATGATCAGTTTGAACCGGTCACCGATTCCAGCTTTCTTGTACGCGTCGCGAACCAACTCGCCTTGGATCGGGGCAGCGAAGGGATCCAGCGCACCATGGATTGCCAACACGGGTGCCGAGTTCGCGTCTACGTGGGTCTGAACTGACGCGGCGTCCAACAATGCGTCGCAGTTCTCGCTACACCCGAGGTACTCGGCGACGACCTTGGTGAACAATCCAGAATCTCTGAAGGAACGCATGTCGGATACTCCGGCGAGCGAAGTAGCCGAGGTAACAGACGAATCGACCGCAGCGAGCTCGGCCGGAAGATCGGGATCCTCCAACGATGGGTCGCCCGCTGTTGTGGCCAGCATCTGAGCAAGGTTCCCGCCGGCGGAGTGTCCCATTGCCGCAACCGCTGTCGGGTCCCACCCCTGCGTGGCAGCATTCGCCTTCACCCACCTGACAGCACGTTTGACGTCTCTGATACCTGTCGGGAATTCGTTCTTGCCGTTCTGGGCCAAGCGGTAGTTGATTGCCACGATGTCCCAACCGTCGTCGAGCAGACCTTTGAAGTATTTCGACAATGAGCCGGTCTTGTCAGCGGCAACGAACCCGCCACCGTGAATCCATACGACCACTTTGCGGGGGCTTCCTTGGGTGGCTGTCTGGGGAGTCACACCTGTTGCTCTGTAGATATCCAAGGTTTGCGATCCGCCACAGGGATCTTGGGTTGGTCCTGCGCATCCGGTCACGGGGCCATAAGCAATGTCGACCTCGGGCGGTGGAGGCATGGAAGTAGTCGTCGGAAGCGTCGAGTCGCTTGTGTAATGAGACCTACAGGACCCAACCACAATGGCCATGATGAGAGACAAGGCCAAGGTGCGCCCCCGGTGACGATCGACCCAAGATCGTTTTGATGGGTGTGGAGCTGTCACGACCCATAGCGTTCCGGTCCGACGCGACGCCGGCAAGTCAGCGCTGACAGATTGACGGTTCTAGGCTCGCTCCATGGTCAAGGTATCTGTTGACGGCCCGGTGTTCGTGGTATCGCTCGATGTGCCGGAGCGTCGAAACGCGGTGGATCGAGTGACTGCCGATGGGTTGATCGAGGCGTTCAAACGATTCCAAGATGACGAGTCGCTGTCCGTTGCGGTTTTGACTGGCGAGGGAGGTACCTTCTGCGCGGGCGCAGACCTGAGTGCTGTTGCACAGGGCAGAGGTAACAGGGTCGAGCGTGACCAGTCTGAGCACGGCCCCATGGGACCGACCCGTATGCAGTTGTCCAAGCCTGTGATAGCTGCAGTTGAGGGATACGCAGTAGCCGGCGGACTAGAACTAGCGATCTGGTGTGATCTGAGGGTTGCAGCAAGTGACGCGATCTTTGGGGTGTTCTGTCGCCGTTGGGGAGTGCCACTCGTCGATGGTGGAACAGTCAGGCTTCCCCGGCTCATCGGTCAGGGGCATGCGATGGACCTGATTCTCACAGGTCGGGCAGTGGGTGCCGTCGAGGCGGCCGCGATGGGACTCGTCAACCGGGTCGTTGAACCCGGAACGGCTCTCGCTGTAGCGGTTGAGATGGCACATCAGATGGCTGCATTCCCACAGTCTTGTCTGAGGTCGGATCGACGGTCAGCCATCGAGCAATGGGATCTCGGCCACCTTGACGCAATGACAAACGAGACTGCCCTAGGGATCGAGTCTTTGAAGTCACCCGAGATGTTTGAAGCGGTTGGCCGCTTTATCGACGGCGAAGGCCGTCACGGAACCGGAGTCTGAATCGGTAGTAGCTGGACGCCAATAACTGTTGGGCCAATTGCGGCTATGAATTGATCCATGAGTAGCGATCCATTTGATGACAAGGCTGCCACCTGGGACACCGATCCCAGCCATGTCGAGCGGGCGAAGGTCGTGGCTCAGGCCATTCGTCGTGAGGTCCCGCTGAGCCGATCGATGCGGACCCTGGAATATGGTGCTGGCACGGGTCTCGTCTCTGAGGAACTCCAAAACGATGTTGGTCCACTCACCTTGGCTGATACCTCGGCAGGAATGCGTGAGGTAATCGCATCGAAGGTGACGCAGGGCCGATTACCGGAAGTGAAGGTCGCTGATTTCGACCTGGGCGCGGCTGAGTTGCCCGATGGCCGTTTCGAGTTGATCGTCACCGTTCTGACCCTGCACCACATGCCTGATCTGAAAAGGGCTCTGCAGGGCTTGCATTCGTTGCTCGAGCCAGGGGGACAGCTCTGTGTCGTCGACCTCGACAAGGAGGATGGCTCGTTCCATGGCGACGGGTTCGGTGGCCACCACGGTTTTGACCGTGGCGAGTTGTCTGGGCAGCTTCGCTCTGCTGGTTTCGATGATGTGCGAATGATCGACTGTCACTACATCGAGCGGGATGACGGTCGGTTCCCGATGTTCCTGGCGGTTGCGACGCTCAGCTAGATGAAACAAACAGGGGAACGAGGAAGAGCAGACCCCAGACGCAGGCAAGTGATCCGGTGACAATCCCGATTATTGCCATTGCCTTGCCAGTGCCACCGATCTGATTCGACTTCTGCACGCCGATGATTCCGCAAATGAGTGCTGGCAAGCCCGTCAGAGGGCCGAAACAAAACAAACCGATCAACCCGAGCACCATTGCAGCAACTGCAACTCCGTTGGTCGGCTGATCTCGCAGCGAGCCGTAGGGCTGACCCATGGGTTGGGCCCCGAATTGTTGTGAGCTGAATTGTTGTGAAGCGTACTGAGGGTAGCCCTGTGGGCCAGGTGGCGGTGGTTGGCCAGCCGAGTACGACCCCGGAGGGGGCGGGTAGGCGCCAGGCGGTGGTGGCGACGGGGCGTAGGGAGACGGCGGCTCGAAGCTGCCCGGTGGGGTGAAGGTCTCAGGTGACTCGTAGGTTCCGGGTGGGGTAAAGGTTCCAGGCGCCCCCGGCGGCGGTGGAAAGAACTGCCCCGGGCCTCCGGGAGCACTCGGTGGAGGTGGAGGAAGATCCGCAGGAGTCTCGTCTCCATTGGATGGGTCGTAGCCGCCAAATGGGTTATCGCTCACCTGTAGTCTCCCGAAACTGACCTGACTCGTCGCTCAGGGTACCTGATCAATGGATGATTGCATCTGCTTCGGCACACATAGCGCCGGATGTCTCTGGTCCGTTCAACGGACTCGTGCGACGAGTTCGATCTCGGTTGCCATACCGAAGGGCAACTCGGCCATGCCGACAGCTGACCTGGCGTGACGGCCTGCCTCGCCGAACACCTCGACCATCAGGTCCGAACACCCGTTTATCACAGTTGGGATCTCGGTGAATCCAGGCGCGACGTTGACCATTCCAAAGACTTTGACGATTCGTTCGATCCTGCTCAGTGAACCGAGTTCTGATTCCAGCGTGGCCAGGATCGACAGCCCTGTCAGACGTGCTGCAGCTTGACCTTGTTCGGCGGTTAGATCGCCGCCGACCTTGCCGCAAGTCAGGGACTCGCCGTCGAAAGGGCCATGTCCACCAACCCAGATCAAGTCACCGTCGATCAGGGAGCTCACATAGGTCCCAGCAGGTTTCGACGCTGGGGGTAGGGAGATTCCGAGTTCGGTTAGCCGCTGCTGTATCGGATCGTTGGTCACGGTTTCTCTCCTGGGGTCAGTTGGTCAGCTGTTGATTGCTTCTACGGCTCGTTGCAGGTACTCACGGCCAGTGACAGGGTCGAGCCCTCCGCAGAGTGGGTGGAGCGAGACGAACTTGTGCTCATCGAGCAGATCTCGCACCCCTTGGGTCGAGACTACGCGGTGGGCTGCGTTCTCGGTTCTCAGTGCATCCACGGTCCGCGACGCAGAAAAGCTCGCTATACCTGAAATGTCGTTGTTCCAGTCCTGATACCCGGAAGCGTCGTTCAGCAAGGCCTGGCCCACGTCTTGCCAACCTTGTTCGATGTCGTCGTTGACGAAGAC
>JAGQSZ010000001.1:0-21277 GCA_020439285.1 Microthrixaceae bacterium | reverse complement strand
GGAGCATCAGGCGGAGGCAGGAAACAGAAACCCGGCTTTTTGTCACTGGCTTCCGCTGCTTCCCGGTAGGCCTCTCGGAGTCCCGGTGTATTGGTCTGGGCATAGAAGCCGATGCCGAATCGGCCGGCACGTCTAGCTGCTGCTCTGGTTCGTCCACCCCACGCTATTGCGGGTATCGGTCGGGACAGTGGCGCTGGGGTTACGGCAAGTCGGGCTCCGCTGGAATCGTCGACGACTCCAGCGGAGCCCAACAAGTCGATGAGTCTCGCCAGTTTCTCGTCAGCGATCCGGCCGCGTTGGTCGAAGTCGACGCCATACAACTCGTATTCGACTTCGCGATATCCAAGCCCGAGGACCGTCATAACACGACCCTCGCTGATGTGATCGAGCGTGATCAGGTCCTCGGCGAGTCGAACTGGGTCATAGAAGGGGAGCACCGCAACCGCGACGGTGATCATTGTCTTGGTCGTGACAGCAGCCATGGCTGCCGCCATCTGCAGAGGAGACGTCAGATACCCATCGGTGGTTACGTGATGCTCGGACAACACCAGCGAGGCGCAGTTGTGGTCGTCCAAGAACCGCGCCATTTCCAAGGACTCTCGGATCAGCGCTGCGCGCGTAGGGCCGTCAGATCCAGGTGCCCGGTAATCGAACCTTGCTACGTACATTGTGCCCCCGTCCTGATCGCTATCTCACAGCTGTTTGAAGGCTTCCAACATCGCCTCGGTGTTGATATCGAAGACCTCCAACAGGTCGAGTGACGGGGGAGGGAAGTTGATAATGGTCACCTTGATCGCCCCCAGGTCATCCAGTGCGTTGCCAACGGGGACATGTCCGTTGTCGAAGATCAACTCGGGAGCCAGGTTCTTGAATTCGACTAGTTGTGAAGGTGTTACAGGCTGAGGTCCGAATGTGCCTACGAGGTTCACGCCCGCGAACTCGGCCCAAGGAGCCATGAACTTGTGCGACACCGTGGCCGGAGCAGGCGTGGGTCGGGCAGCATCGAGCTGAGCCTTCAACGCCTCTGTGCGGTCGTTGAACTTGGTGATCCATTCCTCGGCAGCGTCGTTGGTCCCGAGAAGGTCAGCTATCTTGCGAACCTCGGTGCGCAGCACCTCAGGCGTGTTGTCGGCGTTGATCTTTATTACCTCGGCTTGTGAGCCTGCTGCTTGGGTCAAGCGGTCGGCGAATGCCTCAAAGCCGCCGAGGAGTATGAAATCGGCTTTGGCCACGGATGCGAGGTCTGAAGGTTTCGGATCGTAGTCAGCTGGGTGCTGGAGTTCTGTGGGTGCGATGATCGTGATATTGGTTGCGCCAGCAGCTTTTGCGATTGCAGCGATCCAACTAGTTGAAGCGATGATCAGCGGCTGGGTTGCCTCATCTCGGGATGTAGTGGTTGCGCTGCTATCCCCACTTGATGAAACGGAGTTCGCCGTGGAGTCCCATTGGCTGTTGTCAGTGCAACCCGCGAGAACAGCTACGCACACGGCAACAACAGCGATAGAGCATGCAACGAGTCGTGCTGACGGTGTGGGGCGATGACGTTTCATATTGGGCTCCATCAAATTTCTCCTTGGTTCTGGCTCCGCCTGACGAAGGTCGCGAGCGTCACAGTGCCGACGGTCAGCACGAGGATCGGCCCGGGGGGCTGGTCAGTCGCCAACGAGACGAACAGTCCGACCACGTTAGCGATGAGGCCGATACCCATTGCCCACCACAGCATCGAGGTGAACGACTTCGCCACGTTGCGGGCGGCCAAGGCCGGCAGCAGAGTCAGAGAATCGACGAGTAGCGCCCCGGTCAGTCGGATTGATGAAGAGATCGCTGCGG
This sequence comes from Microthrixaceae bacterium, assembly GCA_020439285.1. Taxonomy (GTDB): domain Bacteria; phylum Actinomycetota; class Acidimicrobiia; order Acidimicrobiales; family Microtrichaceae; genus JAGQSZ01. Next base: position 19,447 of record JAGQSZ010000001.1, on the reverse strand, counting down.
CCACCAGCATCAGGGTTGTCACCAGGAGTGCGTCCACTCGAACTCCCGACATGAGTGCCAGCTCACGATCGTGGAGTGTGAGGGCCAATTGCTGACGGAACCGGAGGACGAAACCTGCAACCAGGGTACTGATGACTCCGATGACAATGAGGTCTCTCCACCGAGTGGCCAGTACTGATCCCCACAGCAATTCGAAGGCCCCGGTCGCGTTGACCCCGGTGATGGACAACACGAGCAACGCGCCTGCGATGGCTACGGTCATCAGGAATCCCATTGGCCCACTCAGACCACCTGGACGTGCAGCCAGCGGTGCCAGCGCGCCGGTGCAAAGAGTCGCAACTGCGATGGCGGTCAGTACTGGGTCGATGCCCATGAACAAACCAAGGGCGATGCCCAACAGGGCCAGGTGCATCACAGCGAATCTCGCGGTGATGATGTCGAGGCCAACTATGAGCACCCCAGCGATCGGCAACCCAACCGATGCCAGTGCCAGAGCAATGAAAGAACGCTGAACTGCCGCAAGGTTCAGCAGTTCGCTGAGGGTCGCTGCCGTGATCAAGCGATCTCCCGTATACGACCTGCTGCCATCTCGAGTCGCCGGTCGCATGCTTGGGCGACTGCCCGGTCATGGGTGGCAATGATTGCTGTGACCTCCAGGCTTCTTACTATTCGGGCGACTTCGGCTTGGCCTTCGAAGTCGAGCGCAGCACTGGGTTCGTCTGCCAACAACACTCGTGCCCCTCCGCTCAGGGAACCTATTGCGCGGGCAAGGAGTGCGCGTTGGAACTGACCGCCTGACAGGGTCGATACAGCGCGTCCCATCAGCGTTCCCAAACCGAGCGAGGACGCTGAGTCCATGGCGACCTGCGGGTTGGACGACGACTGCAACAACTCGCTTACCAGTAACGGGAAGCGGCCGGGGTTTCTGCGTTGGGGGATCCATGCACAGATTGCTCTGGCAGTCTTTGGTGGTGCGATCGAACCGTCGATGAGTATTGAGCCCGTCGTCTCGGTGTGGAGTCCGCAGATCGATCGCAACAGGGTAGATTTCCCTGACCCATTTGCTCCGAGTATCGCCACATGTTCGCCGGGGGCCACTTCGAACGCTGTCGATTCCACTGCCACGACGCGTCCATAGGTGCACCGGAGGTCCTCAACTTGTACCCGTCCGAGGTGGTCTGTGGCAGTTGATGTCACAGTTGCGAAGCTAGTTGGCATCGGATCCGGGCCATTCATTGGTCCATGGCAGGCATTCACACCGCCAAATGGCTGAATGGGGTTCAACCTGAGTGAGTGGTTCTAATCATGGACATTTCTGGTTCGTTTACTCAGTTCTGACCACTGACGCGCATAGCATCGGTGAATGGAGGTCGAGCGCCCTTGTTGTTTCCCGGTACGGTCCGGTGGGGTGTTTTATGGGTCTGGTAAGTCATGCGGAACACGGTCGAGTGCACATGATGACTGACACCTCGACACGAGATATAGATCGTATTGCCGCGGTTGCGGCACTAGATCTGCTCGACACTGCACCCGAGAACCGATTCGATCGCTTGACTCGATTGGCATCGAGGTTGTTTGCGACGCCAATTGCTGCGATCAATTTGATTGGATCAAACAGGCAATGGTCCAAGTCCATCGTCGGTCTGGACGACGTTGAGATTCCCCGAGAGTTCTCGTTCTGCAACATCGCTGTTCTAGATGGGGCGCCACTTGTAGTTCCAGATCTGCGCCACGATCCCCGTTTTGCTGATAATCCGTGGGTAGTTGGCAATCCTGGTATCAAGTTCTATGCCGGTCATCCGGTCCGGTCGCCCGACGGATTCGCCGTGGGAACGATCTGCGTCATGGATCTCGTGTCGCGTGATTTCGGCCCGTCCGAGATGGAGTTGCTCGATGATCTGGCCGCACTGGTGGAGACCGAACTCGCCCGTGCAGACGTCCATGAGGCCCGGGTTGCGAATCATCAGCTCGAGCAACGATTTGCCACTGTCTTTGCCAAGTCGAACGAGGCGCTGATTCTGGTTGACCCCCATGGATCTGTCATTCACACCAACGATGGGTTCAGTCGCTTGTTGGGGTATGCCCCGGGCACTATCAATCAGGACACCTACGTCGACTTCATCCATCCGGATGACTACCAGATCTCACGGAAGATTCTTGGAGCCGCGGGAAATGAGAGCTTCGACGGCATCGAGAGTGTTGAGGTCCGCGCCAAAGCCGCCGATGGATCTTGGCGCTGGATCGAGGCATGTATCCATGACCTGACCGGGGATCCATCCGTGGGGGCCGTGCTCATATCGGCTCGTGACATCACCGAGCATCTCGAGTTCGCAAGTATTCAGCGGGAGTCCAACGCTCGATTGAACGCGGCTCTCGGTACTGCACAGAACACGTTCTTGGAGTTCGACGCAGAGGGCAAGGTCATCTCGTCATACGACGATCTCCTGAGACTGTTCGGTGCCCCTGATCTTCACATCGAAACAGTCGCTGATCTTCGGGACATACTCGTGGACGCGAAGGGTATGCCGTTTGCCGACGACTACCGGCCGATTGCGAACGCTGTTTTCCATGGCAAGCATCTGACTGACGAGCTGGTCGGATTGAATTTGCCAAGCGATACCACGCCACAGGGAGAGTTGTCTGTTCGGACCAGTCGCCTGAACGGAAACCGGCGATGGCTCAGCCTGAGCACAGCGTCATTGACCGTCAACGATGACAAACACACCATCTTGAGTATTCAGGACGTCACTAGGGCCCGAGCACTTGAACGTGAACTGGCCCAGAACCACAGGCGCTACGAGCTCATCTTCGAACACGCCACTGACATTCTCGCTGTTATCGACCCACATGGTCATGTCATCTTTTCCAGTCCAGCGGCTGAGCGTGTGCTCGGCCACGCAGTCGATGACCGTCGACCCGGTGGGTTGCTCAGCTACGTGCATCCCGACGATCGCAACATCATCACCGATGTGTTCATGAAGGTTCTGCACAATAAGTGGGATGCCGAGGAACGGGTCGTGGTGAGGATCGCCACGGCCGATGGTGACTGGGCATATCTCGAGTCAACCGCGACGAATCTCCTGTACGAGCCCTCCATCAAGGGGATACTCATGAGCGCCCGCGATGTCACCTCGCGGGAGTTGCTCACTCAGGCTCTCGCGCATCAGGCGATGCGCGACCCGCTGACGGGGATTTTCAACCGGAGGGCGTTTGGCGAGGGGCTTGAGCGGTCACTTGCTCGGGCCTCCCGAAGTGGGGACAAGGTCGCACTGCTCTGGCTCGACCTGGACAACTTCAAGGGCGTCAATGACAACCACGGACACGCGGCGGGTGACAAAGTCCTTGTAGAAGTCGCTCGCCGTCTCACTTCGATAGTTCGGGCCGGTGACATAGTGGGGCGATTTGGGGGCGATGAGTTCGCGATCGTGCTCGAACCGATATCTGATGTTGGCGACGCACGGACGATGGCCGAGCGCGTTCTGTCAACGGTTTCGGAACCAATCGATGTCGACGGGATCGAACTCAGTTGTGCACCCAGCATCGGACTCGCAATAAGCGACGGCGGAAACGATGCGGATCAATTGATGGCCCGTGCTGACGCCGCGATGTACAAAGCGAAGCGTGAAGGCGGACAGCGAATAGCAGTCAGCTGATAACAGCCGACGCCAAGGTTTCGCCGCTAGCCGACATCTGACTACGTATTCTTCGAGGTTTGTACTTCCGGCCGTGGTGGTATGAGCCACGACGGAGGCAAACCGCATGTCTTTCGGCTGGCTGATCTGGCACAACGTATGGTCCAAGAAGGTTCGATCCGCTCTGACAGCGACCGCCGTAGCGATCGGAGTAATGACGGTGGTGGTGCTCGGAGTCGTAACTGACTCGCTGCGCACCACTGCTGCAGGGGTGCTTCGTGTGGGTGCCGCTGACTTCACCGTTTCCCAAAAAGGTGTCAATGACATCTTGGAGAGCGCATTGACTGAACCGTTGCTCGACAAGGTGAGCCATGTCGAGGGCGTGAAGAGCGCGATCGGAGTACTGCTCGACACCGAAAAGCTCGATGACGCACACCCTTTGGTAGTGGAGGTCGGGATCAAGCCTGAACACCTCAAGCCATTTGGTGTGCAGATAGCTGATGGCCGGGCGTTCGGGGCCACTGCCGAGAACGAGGTGATGGTCGGCATCCACTTGGCTCAGGACCTCGGACTTCGTGCCGGTGATACGGTCAACGTCACTGGCCGGAAAATGACAGTGGTTGGCGTTTTCAACACCGGCAACACCTTCGGGGATTCAACGATCATGTTCCCCTTGGCTCCGTTTCAAGCCTATGAACGTCAACCGGGTGGGCTTTCTCTGTTCTTCGTAAAGATCGACCCCGGTGCCAAGGTCGCGAAGGTCAAGACAGCGGTAGAGGACTCGAGCCCTCTGCTCGTTGCGATCAGCAGCCTGATGGAGTTCGGCCGAGCGGACCGTAGCTATCAGTTGATTACTGCCGCGGACCATGCCGCGACAGTGGTCGCTATTGCGGTCGGAGCCATCTTCGTCATGAATGCGATGGTGCTGTCACTTGTGGAGCGCTACAGAGAGTTCGGCATTCTTCGAGCGATTGGGTGGTCACGTCGTCGACTGATCGCGCTCGTGTTCGGTGAAGCGATGATCATCGCGTTCGTTGGGGCTGCTCTGGGAGTGGGACTCGGGTTCGTAGCAATTGAGGTTCTCCAGGAACTCCCGAGCCTGAAGGGCATCCTCAAACCGACTCTCGAATCGTGGGTGTTCGGAAGAGCGCTCCTGACCGCTGTTTTGGTAACAGCGCTAGGTGCCCTGTACCCAGCTCTTCGAGCAGCTCAATTGTCACCCCAGGAGGCGATGCGTCGTGAGTAGTGCTCGAACGTCAACCAACCAAGGGGAATCCGGCGTGGCGATATCTGTCGAGGGAGTCACCAAGACCTTCGACGGTGGAATGGTCAAAGCACTCGACAACCTGTCGCTCGCCATCGACGCTGGTGAGTACGTGTCAGTCACGGGACCCTCGGGATGTGGCAAGTCCACCCTCATGCACCTCCTGGCCGGGCTCGATCGTGCTGATTCGGGACGGTTGGAGGTGAGTGGAGAGGACCTCATGCGGATGCGGGATCCCAATGGGTTCAGGCGTAACCGCGTCGGCTTGGTGTTCCAGATGCACAACCTGTTGCCCCACCTCGATGCCAAATCGAACGTCATGGTTCCGATGCTTGGTACACAACGAAGCCGACGTGAGCGATCAGCGCGTGCTGACGAACTCCTAGAACAAGTCGGCTTGGCTGAATTTGCGCACCGTCGACCACCACAGATGTCAGGTGGTGAACGTCAACGTGTCGCAATTGCTCGGGCCTTGGCCAATGACCCCGCTGTGTTGTTCGCAGATGAACCTACCGGGAGTCTGGACAGCCGCTCGGTAGAGCGAGTCTTGGAACTCATAGAGGAACTGCGAAAGCAGCGACCAGTGACGATCGTGATGGTCACCCATGACAAGGCTGTCGCCAACACAGCGGACAGAATCATCTACATGGTCGATGGTCGTGTTGTGGATCAACCAGTGGGCCTCTGAATCTAACCTTGTGGTGCCCCGACATATGTTGGGTCAGGTGGATACGACGCCGTCGTCGATCCTGACGGTGCGATCAGCGAACTTTGTGATGCGGGTGTCGTGGGTGACGATGATCGCTGCTGTGCCGCGTTCCTTCATCTCATGGTGGATCAAATCCACGACGTGTTCGCCGGTCTTGGAGTCGAGCGCCGAGGTAGGTTCATCGAACATGACCAGACCGGGGTTGTTCATGAGTGATCGGCCAATCGCCACCCGTTGACGCTGGCCGCCTGATAGTTGAGACGGCAAGTTGTTCCTCCGGTCGGCCAGTCCGAGTTCGCCCAGCAACTGATCGGCCCGCTTCAGCGCTGCTTTGCGGTTTCCTGAACGACCGGCGAGTTCGTCGACTACAAGCAGGTTCTCGCGTGCGGTCAAGAACGGAACGAGGTTAACCGTCTGGAAAACGAATCCCACCTTGTTGCGACGGAAAGTAGTCAGTTGCTTGGCGTTGAATGACGTGATGTCGTTTCCATCGACGATCACTGTTCCCTCGCTGGCACTCAACAGTGCTCCTGCTATCGAACAAAGCGTGGTCTTTCCCGAACCCGAGGGCCCTACCAGGACGACGATCTCATCTGCTCCGACTACCAGGTCGGCGTGATCCAAAGCGACAACTTCCTGACCCGCAACGTCGTAGACCTTGCGAACGCCTTTGAGTTCGAGTGCTGGTGTGAGACTCATTCATTCTCCGGTTTCGACCCAATGACCATGTCATTCTCCAATCGCTGCTGCAGGATCGATTCGCAGGACCCGTCGTAGCGAGAAGGTGCAACCAGCGATTGCAGCGAACAACAGAAGCCCTACGCTGAGCGCCACCCGACCCACTGACAACGAGAACGGCAGGGTTCCCGGGGGAAGGAAGACCGCCAACCCCACCGATGCCAGCCCGGCGATCGAACAAGCCAGCAACGTCACCGCGACTGCTTGAGACGTGACTCCGAGGAACAACGTCGAGCTCGATGCGCCGATCGCTTTGAGGATCCCATACAGAGTTGTTCGTTCAATGGTGATCAAAGCGAAGAACAAAGAGATGACGACCAATGCGATGAACACTGTGACGCCGATGATCTGGTTGATGGTCGAACGTTGCGTCGCCACTCCGGGTAGGGAGTCAATTGCCTCGCTAATCGTCAACACCTCAATGCTTGCACCAGTGGCATCTTCGATCCGTTTCGCTGCCTCAGGATTATCCGAGGTGTCGTCGATCACCAGCGCTTGCACGGTGTCGGTTCCGCCGCTACCGGGGCGGACTGCTTGTGTCACCTCGCTCCAGGTCTCCATCGAACCCCACAGCGAGATCTGACCGGAGTATCGCGAATCGTCGACAAAGCCGATGACCTTCACCGGGATTCGAGGTGATCCGAGCAGCAGGAAATCACCCGCTTTGATGCCACGCGATTTCAGCGCCGAGTCAGCGTAGACAGATCCCTTGTCGAGGGAATCGCCGGGTAGCCCGCGTGGTGGTAGTTCGTAGCCGATCAGGATTGTTGGAATGAGTTTGCGGGTCTGTGGATCTGACTCCGGTCGGGCAGCGACCTGCACGGTGGAGAACCCTCCGACGGACTTGACCCCCTCCACTCTTGCCACTTGATCCTTGATCTCAACAGGGATCCGGCTTCGGGGGAGTGAACGACTAGATGAGGCCGAATAGGCGATCAGGTTGCCGCGTTGGATCCGGAACGCTCCTGTGGATGAATCGAGCAGACCGTCCAACAATCCGCCTATGAACATCAATAGAACAGAGATCAAAGTGAGAATCACAGCAGCAGCGACAAAGCGTCCGGGGCGTCTGATCAGCTCTTTGAGAGCGAGCCTCATATCTCGATCCCCGGAGCGGTTGCTTTGATCGGATCTATTCGCAGCACCATCCGTAGCGAAGCCGCGGTACTTGCGAGTCCAAGGGTCATTAGCACCGCCGACCAAGTGGCCACAGTTCGGCCATTGAAGCTCAAGAGTCCGCCCAGACCTCCCTGTGAAAGCGGCAAGAACAACAGCACAGCGATTGATATGCCAGCGATCAGGACGACGGCTGCTTGTATGAGCAACGATCGCGCCAGGAAGGAGGGCTGAGCACCCATCGCCCGCAACAGCGTCAGGGCCTGAGCCTTCTGCAGAGTGAGAATCAAGAAGAACAACCCGGTTACCAGTGGAACCACTAGTGCATACAGAAGGAAAATCACCTGGAAGGACTGGACGACCTGCGCCACGCCAGGAGCTGTTGCCGCAGCTTGTTCACGGGTCAGAGCGTCGACGTCGTCAACAGAAGAATTGATCGACTCGGTGAGCTCATCGGCATCGAGGCCCTTGTCAGGGATGAGCGCCACCACATTGGTCAATCCAGCAGGTGTGTTCGGGTTGTAGGCCTGCGCGATACGAGTGGATGTGTCGATGTCGGTGAATAACGTTGCAGTCACGTACAACCGGACGTTCTCGGCGATCCCCACGACTTTCACCGACATCGGCGTTCCCCGTGGTGATGGGATGATCTCGACGACGTCACCGAGGTTGAAGTCAGAACTGCCGATCGCCTCGTCGGGAGCGCTTGGTGAGCGCCCCTGTGAGAGTTGGCGTGGGAAGAACAACCGCGGGTCGGCGGTGCCGATCACAGATGCATCATCGACGTCACTGCCGGCAACCTTCACGCTGTAGGTGCTCTGTTGCACACGTGCGGTGATTCCAACGCCGGGGACTGATGAGATGTCCTTGACTTGTTGAGGTGACAGAAAGCTCGCCTGGGGTGTTCGCTGGCCTTCGAGGGAGTACACGAGAACTGGGGCGTTCTGGTTCCTGATCGCTCCGATGAACGCTGTGATCAGACCATCCTGAATCGCCTGTTGGAACAAGATGAGGAAGGCCAGCAAGGTGACTGAGCCCGCTAGCAGAACGAAGCGTCCCCAGCTCCTGCGCATCTCGCGCAGCGTTATGTTCATAGGGATTCACCGGACACATTTATCGAGGTGGGTGGAGATTCACCTTGGTGTCCATGGCGCACGATGGATCAGCCTAATCCTTGTGAGGTGTGCTCATTTTCGGAGCAGCCGTAAGCCCGCTCCTAGGGTGGATGCCGATGCTTGAGTCCTGCGACGCGGTGGTCATTGGTGCCGGTCACAACGGTTTAGTTGCAGCGAACCTTCTCGCGCAGTCGGGCTGGGACGTCATTGTGGTCGAGGCCATGGACCAACCCGGTGGAGCGGTGTCGACTGATGAACTCCACCCGGGGTTCAAGACTGACCGGTTCTCGTCGTTCTACCCAATGACTGTCGTGTCGCCAGTGATGTCAGAAATGGATCTCGAGAGCTACGGAGTTCGCTGGTCCCACGCTGCCAAGGTCCTTGCTCATCTGCGTAGCGATGCTCCGGCTCCGGTTGTTTTCATGGACCCGGAGCTCACGGCCTCGGAGCTGTCGCACGCGAGTGTAGAAGACACTGCAGCATGGCTGGTCATGTCGCGGCAGTGGAATCGGATCGGCGGACACGTGATCGACTCGCTGTTGTCTCCGTTCCCGCCAATTCGAAAGCTCCTCCACACCGCTTGGGTCGGTCGGCGCGACATTGTCGATCTGATGAAGTTGCCTATGCAATCAGTCGAGTCGTTTGCTGCAGCAAGGTTCACCGGCCAGGACCCCGCCTTGTTGTTGACCGGCTCAGCGCTGCACGCGGATGTGAGCCCTGCAGAAGCGCCGAGCGCATTGATCGGGTGGATGCTCGTATCACTCGCCCAGACCGTGGGATTTCCGGTCCCAGTCGGAGGCGCGAGCGCGATCGTGGAAGCGCTGCTCGCAAGACTTGCCGTGCACGGCGGACAGGTCCGAGTCGGAAGTGCCGTTGAGTCCATTCGAGTTAGCGGCAGTCGTGCAATTGGTGTCGACACATACAGCGGTTCTATCGAAGCAAGGCACGGCGTGATCGCTGCCTGTGACGCCCAGATTCTCTACTCGCGACTGTTGGCGCCACGTGATGTGCCGGCCTCGTACCTTCGAAGAATGGCGGGATTCCGTCGTGCCGATGCGACAGTGAAGATCGACTATGCGTTATCAACGTCAGTCCCGTGGACCGACGATCGAGCAGTTGGTGCCGGCACAGTTCACGTGGCCGAGAGCCCTGCTGAGATGTGGTCCACTTCAGCCCAAATCAGCGATGGTCTGTTGCCCAGCGACCCATTCCTGTTGGTCGGTCAGATGTCGACCGCCGATCCGAGCAGGTCCCCGCAAGGCACGGAATCCATGTGGGTCTATTCACATGTTCCACAGTGGGTTGTTGGTGACACGAGGGGCGAGATCGGTAGTAATGGTCCGTTGCGTAGCAATGCCCTGGAGCAGTTCGCACAGCGAATGGAGGATCGGATCGAGGCTCACGCCCCGGGTTTCAGGCAGCGAATCCTTGCGCGACGAGTGACTGGACCAGGTGACATGGAAGCGGCTGACCCGAGCTTGATAGGCGGCGATATCAATGGTGGAACGGCCAAGCTCGGTCAGCAATTGGTCTTGCGGCCAGTGCGGGGATTTGGACGTGCTGAAACGCCTATTGCTGGGTTGTATCTGGGATCCGCGTCAGCACATCCAGGGGGAGCAGTTCACGGTGCGTGTGGAGCCAATGCGGCCAAGGCGGCGATGCTCCACAGACGCCTGCGGCGCCGTCCGAGTTGATTGCTAGGACAACTTCGACTTCAGGTCCACCTTGCCGAGCAGATGTCGCAGTACCGACTCAAGATCTGTGTGACGAAACCGGTGTCCAAGCGAGCTCAACACGGTGGGCTCCGCACGCTGCCCTGCCAAGATGAACTCGTCAACAGCCTCGGAGCCAAAGATGAGTTTGGGCCCAAATCCTGGAACCGGAACTAGAGCGGGTCGGTGCATCACACGTGCCAACACCTTCGTGTACTCGGCGTTGGTGACAGGATTCGGAGCAACTGCGTTCACAGCGCCGACCAAGTCTGGGTCGACGATGCATCGAAGGTAGATGTCGACCATGTCGTCGATGCCTATCCAAGGCGTCCACTGTCGGCCGTCGCCGAGCCGGCCACCTGCGCCGATATCGAACAGCGGACGTAGCAACTTCAAAACCCCTCCTCGGGGTGATTGGACGATTCCCGTGCGAACGTGCGTCACTCTGGAACCGGATTCTCGGGCAGGGTCAGCAGCAGATTCCCACTCGGCGACCAGATCGGCGAGGAACCCGTCACCTCGCTCACTCGACTCGGTAAGGACCTCGTCGCCCCGATTGTTTCCGTAGATGCCAACGGCTGAAGCAACGACGAATGGCCTGGTGCCCACCAGCTTGGCTAGCTCTCGGGTCGGTCCGAGCCGGCTCTCCCAGATCGCTTTCTTGTGTGCTTCGTTGAATCGTCCAGAAATAGAGGCCCCTGCTAGATGCACTACTGCATCGACGTCATCTAGGAGGTCGGCTGCGGGAGCGTCGGGGTTCCAGTAGCGGTCCTCCTCATAACGCGACTGTGAGCCGCGTTGCGAACGAACGAGTCTGATGACCCGATGTCCGCCGGTGCTCAAAAAGGCGCACAGTGCGGTCCCGATCAGCCCACTCGACCCGGTCACTGCGATCGTCAATGGCCCCATGCCAAATCCGTATGCAAAGCGATGCGCTGCAAAGTCACCCTCCAATTGGCGGCCTCGGTATGCAAGGGTCTGAGCCAGAACACGCTTGGGGGCCCGGGTATCGATCCTGTCGGTCACCCGGGTTTGAGTTGGTGAGATCGACTCGAAGTGATGAACATGGGTCCAGGGGACAAGTCCCTTGAGAACCGGAGTTGTCAAAGTGTCAACGAACTGGACGTTGTCCTCGAATTCAAGCGGGAGATGGGTTGCTGTCCAACGGAGTCCGAGCGGGAGCCTGAGGGTAGCGAATCCTGACTCGAGAGAGTTTGCTTCTCGCGTCACTTCCATTCGCATCCAAGGAGCCATTAGGCGATCGATTGCCCCGGGTCGCCGATGCCAGTCGAACACGTCATCGACTGGTGCTTCGACAATTGTGCTGAATTCCACTGAACCTCCATGTGAGATTTGGCGGATCGTGGTGAGCCCCCAACTCAGGTCCGCGCCCTGACCTGTGACACAACCTAATGCTCGCTTTCGTCAGCGGTTAGCGACGAAGAAGACACTGATGACCACGGATACGGATTGAACCTATCCCCATCCTATTGACTTTTCTTATGCGCAGGCTCACCGTTAGAAGGTTGGCCTGCACCGGGCGGGCCGAACAGTGCAAGGGGGAACCGAATGTCACGTTCAAAGACAGTCAGCTTCGCCGCGCCCGCACACGCGCGAAGTGTCATTTCCAGGATGCGGATAGCCATAGCGCTATTGGCAGTTGTCGCAATGGCCCTCGCCGGATCGGCATCAGCAGGAGCCTCCCAGAAGAAGGCTCCGAAGAACCCAGCGGGTCCACATGCCCAAGGCTTGGTAATGCCGCTATCGATGGACCTCCTAAACGGAGGGACAAGGGCTTTGGTAAGCCAAGCAGGCATAGGGACGGCGAGCATCGTTTCGAGCAATGGGTCGGTTCGCGACGTTTTCGCCGAGGAGGGACTCAACGCTGTGGCGGCCGGCCCATTCGGAACTGTTCTCTACACCGCTAATTCTGGTGGCGATGGCCCAGAAGGTCCTTCAGGTCCCCTTGTTTCGCAGCTCAAGATCCGCTTCCCGGGAGGCCAGACCCACGTCCTGGCCGACCTTGGCACCTATGAGCAAACCAAGAACCCAGACGGTGTCAATACCTACGGGATCACGGACCTAGACCAGGACTGTGCTGCGCAATGGCCAACAGATCAGTTCGGCCCACCATCGTTCACCGGAGGGATCAACTCGAACCCGTTCAAGTTGGCCGTGTCGTTGTTCGGTGTCTATGTGGTCGATTCCGGGGCCAACGCGATTCTGTTCGTCGATTGGATGGGCAGGATATCGACAGTTGCTGTCCTGCCGCCGCAGCCAACAGTCATAACTGATCCTTCGAATCTTGGCCTGCCGGACTGTGTTGCAGGACACACCTACAACTTCGAAGCCGTCCCGACCGACATGGAATTTTCGTGGTTGAGCGCGATCGTGTCGCTATTGCCTGGTGGTCCAGAGGGCCCTGAACTCGGTGCTCGGGGAAGTGTCGTCCGACTGAACCTATGGAACGGCAAGACCACACCAGTCGCAGGTGGATTCTTGGGTGCTACCGACCTGGCAGTGTCGCCCGCAGGCACGATCTACGTGACCGAGTTGTTTGGCGACCGTGTCACCAAGGTAACCAAACACGGAAACCAGACAGTGGCTGAACTCCCGATGCCTGCCGCAATTGAATGGGCAGGTAACGGCCGACTCGTTGTTGCATACAACGTCTTCGCGTCGGGTGAGATCGCGACCATCAAAGGCTGACGCCTGTCATCAATCGGGCATACTCCGCCCAAAACGACCACCGGCCGGTCAAGGAGTGCTCAGCTCCTGACCGGCCGATGACCGTGCGTCTCACTCGTCGATCAGGTCGCCCCGATTGAAAGCGTCATACGCCGACAGATCCAAGAAGCCGTGACCGGAGTAGTTGAACAGGATCACCCGCTCCTCACCCTTTTCCTTGGCTTCAAGTGCCTCATCGATGGCCGCACGGATTGCGTGAGCTGTCTCTGGTGCGGGCAATTTGCCCTCGGTGCGGGCAAATAGGGCGGCTGCCTCGAATACCTTCGACTGGGGAGCGGCAACAGCTTCCATCCGGCCTGCTTTGACCAGTGCCGAAACAATCGGGCTGTCGCCGTGGTAGCGGAGCCCACCAGCGTGGATCGAGGGCGGCATGAAATCGTGACCCAGGGTGTACATGGGGAGCATGGGGGTGAGTCCGGCGGTGTCGCCGAAGTCGTAATCGAACGAGCCTTGAGTAAGCGTCGGACACGAAGTTGGCTCGACGGCTACCAAGCGAACGCTCTGGTCCTCCATGAACGGGAAGGCGATACCAGCCAGGTTCGAACCGCCACCACAAGACGCAAGCACGACGTCTGGCAGCGTCTCTCCGGCCTTTTCGAGTTGCTCCTTGGCCTCGAGGCCGATGACCGTCTGGTGCAACAGAACGTGGTTGAGCACCGATCCAAGTGCGTAGTGGCTATCTGAGCGGCCGACTGCGTCGGCCACAGCGTCAGAGATCGCCATGCCGAGCGAGCCGGGACTCGAAGGGTCCGCAATCGGGGACGGAACGCACTCCGCACCCCAGGTCTCCATGAGGATGCGCCGATATGGCTTCGAGTCATAGGAGGTGCGAACCATATAGACCTTGAGTTCGATGCCGTACTGTGCGGCGGCGAACGCCAGTGATGCTCCCCACTGGCCAGCACCCGTTTCAGTGGTCAGACGCTCGATGCCTTCGGACTTGTTGTAGAAAGCCTGGGCTACAGCCGTGTTGGGCTTGTGGGAGCCTGCCGGGCTGACTGACTCGTCCTTGAAATAGATACGGGCAGGCGTGCCTAGTTCTTCTTCGAGTCGAGTGGCCCGAACCAGTGGCGTCGGGCGCCACAGGCGCAGTACGTCGATCACTTCGCCTGGAATATCGATCCAAGGCTCGGCACTTACTTCCTGGCCGATGAGCGCCATCGGGAACAGCGGCGCAAGGTCATCGGGCCCAACCGGCTCATTGGTAGCCGGGTGGAGCGGCGGTTGCATCGGCTCGGGAAGGCGTGGAATCGCGTTGTACCACGCGGTTGGAATCCGGTCGGAAGGAAGGTCGAAACGCATTCGGCGATTGTATGTGGAATGCCAGAGGCCACAAGGCCCAAACGAAAAGAGGGTGGGTGTCAGGCGAGCGAACGTGACTGTCTTCGATTGAGGGTTCTGGGCCCCGAACTTGCTAGATCAGTTCAACTTCTGCGAGCACGGGCCAGTGGTCGCTCGGCAATGGGCGAAGGTCGCTGCGTTCGATCGCAGACGCTCGAATTACCCGGAAGTGGTCGGTTACAAGGATGTGATCGATCTGCTTGGCCGGTAGCAACTTTCCGAAACCGTGGAAGGTGCCCGGCCTGTGTCCATCGAGCGCTGATACGAAACCGTTGTCGAGCATCTTTCGAACCGATCCGGAATCGAGCGTGGCGTTGAAGTCGCCAAGCACGATCTGAGGGGTGGAGAGGTCCAACCAACTCAGGAGCTGCGTCGTGCTTTCGCGTCGGCGAGCTTCCGATCGGTGATCGAGGTGAACGCAGGTGACGTCGAACATCGAGCCGCCTCCGGTTACCAGCGAGACGGTGGTCGCGATGCGGGGCAGGGTTGAACCCTGCAGGCGAGTGCCTGGCTGGTCTGGTGTAGCGCCGAACCAACGAGTCCCGGACTTTGCGATCGAAGCAAAGCTGTCGTTGACGAATACAGGTGAGGCTTCGCCTCGGCGGAACCGGGAGCGCCCGACCCCTACGTCGGAGTAACCGGGCAGCATCCTGCGAAGCCAGCAGCGCTGGAAGCCCAGCACCTCTTGAAAGCCGATGATGTCTGCGTCGAGATCGGTGATGCACCTAGCCAGTGAGCTTGTCCGGAACGGCCACGAGTTGCGGCCATCGAACGCTGTCCCGGTGCGAACATTGAGCGTCGCGACCTTGATGACCCTCGCGGAAGGTGCGGCGTTAGGCGTGTGAGATGTGGGATCAAATGTCACGTGCTGGCCAGTGATCGGATCGCACGTTCCACCGATCTCAAAGCCATCAGGCGGACCGAATCGATTTCGACTGGTGGATCAAGAGTTCCGAGATCGATCTCTCCGGTTGCAGCCGCAACAAACGCGTCTCCATCGAAACGAGTGTGGGGCGGCATTATCGACCGTGCCAGACCGTCGTGAGCGCCTTGAGCGAGCAGATGACAGCCCACTTTGTCGAGGCGTGCGTTGGTCGCCACAAGGCCAATCGTGGTGTTGGTGCCCATGGCGGAATCTGACCCCGCGACGGAGTCATCGACGGAGTCGCCGCCGAAGTCGATATTCCCGAAGGCATTCACAACCACGATCGAACTCACGATCAGTTCACCTAGACGCACGGTCGAGGATCCGATTCCGCCCGGACGGAGTCCGTCTGGTCCGTTCGACTTGCCTGTTGTCGCACCCGTACCGGCACCGACCTGGCCGAGTTCCACTGGTCCTGAATCGGCCGCATCACAGGCTGCTCTGCCTTGGTCGGGTCCGGGTCTGACCAAGGGGTCACCTACGGCAAGGTCAAAGATGCCCAGGGCAGGAACAATCGGAACAACCGCCACCCCGACGTCGAATCCGATGCCTTGTTCCTCACACCACGCCATCACTCCGTCAGCGGCAGCGAGCCCATACGCGGATCCACCGGTCAGGACAACAGCGTGGGCGTTGTCGACCAAGCGGCCCACTTGCAAGGCCTCGAGTTCCCTGCTTGCCGGCGCTCCACCCCGGACCTCGGCCGAGGCAACCGTTCCAGACGGCAGGAGAACCACTGTGCACCCGGTTCGTGCGCGCGAGTCGGTCCAGTGCCCACACCGAACCCCGGGAACGTCTGTGATCATGGAGCGACCTTAGCCCTGAGTGATTTCACCGCGATCTCAGATAGCGGATCACGATTCACTACGATCGAACAGCCGCGGACACCGGTCGGTCACCCTGATCATGGCCAAGGCGTTACCCATGACTTCACACAGCGAGACCACGGCCTTCATCGAGATGAGCGGGAGTGATGGACCTCGCCTTGTTCAGCTTCCCGGACTCGACGGGCTACGCGGAGTCGCAGTCATTGCTGTCGTCGCGTACCACATGGGTTTCGAGCGGATGTCCGGCGGTTACCTGGGCGTCTCGACCTTCTTCACCCTGTCGGGGTTCCTGATCACCTCGATCCTGGTCCACGAATCGCAGCGAACTAGTCGAATCTCGCTGGCCGGATTCTGGAGCCGGAGGTTCCGGCGGTTAATGCCAGCTGCGCTTGTGACCCTTGCGCTGATAGCACTCGTCTTCGGCAGAACTATTGCCACAGCGGACCAACGTCTGGCGCTCAGAGGTGACACGCTGGCAGCGTTGTTCTACATCGCCAACTGGAGATTCATTCTGAGTGGATCCAAGTACGGCGACCTGACATCGGCGCCGTCGCCAGTGCTCCACTTCTGGAGCCTGTCGATCGAAGAACAGTTCTATGTGATATTCCCGATCCTGATTCTGTTGCTGTTCGCCTTGGCTCGCGGACGAAGAATTGTGATCGGTGCCGTGTTGGCCCTGCTGGCCTTGGTGAGTTCCGTGCTCCCATGGATATTCACCATGAGCACGAACCGTGCCTATCTGGGTTCCGATGTCCGGGCTGCAGAGATCCTGCTCGGCGGAGTAACAGCACTCGTCCTCGCTGACGAGCGGGTTCGTCGATCTATCGCGGTTCGCTACAGGCCGCGGGCGGCATTGCTTTCACTGGCAGGTGTCTGTGCCGCTGTCCAGATTCTCTGGTTCGTCACTGTTGAACAGTCGACGACCTGGCTCTACCGAGGCGGCCTGCAACTGTTCGCGGTGATGACCTGTGTAGTGATCGCAGCCTCGGCTCTACCCGTGGGCCCCTTCCGGTTGGCTCTGGGCACACAAGTCATGAGGTGGGTTGGGACACGGTCATATGGGATCTACCTGATCCACTGGCCGCTCATAATCGGAGCGCGTCAAATCTGGCCGAGTGCCTCGAACCTGTTGCGCAGTAGCGGTGCGGTGGTCTTGGCGCTCGTGCTTGCTGAGCTCTCATTCCGGGTGATCGAGACTCCGGTGAGGATCGGAAAATGGCCATCGCGACAGAAGGCCTTTCAAGTTGCCGCGGCCTCGGTAGCCGTAGTTGCGGTGGTGGGTACGCTGCCCATTCCGGTTGACCGCAGCCAGGTCGGCACCGACTTCGAGTCCGCAGCAGATCGACTCGCGGACATCAAGAGTTCGATCGTTCCTTCAACGACGGCACAAACGACCACGACGGTGAAGCCAACACCGCCGGCGGTGCCCAAGATGAGCATCTTCGGTGACTCCACCTCGGTGCTCGCGTCACTCGGGTTCGCCACTTCGATCAAGAACGGGACGACGACTCAGTTGGCCTACTCAGGCGGTGACGCGGTTGTTGGCTGCGGTATCAGCCGGTTCGAGCGCGTCCGGTTGTTGGATGACTCTCCACCTGATCCAAAATGCAGCGAATGGCCCCTCAAATGGACTGCTTCGATCATGGAGACGGATCCTGACATCGCGGCGATTATCACCGGATCATGGGAAGTCGTGGACGCACAGCTCCCGGGTACACAGAACTGGACTGCGATCGGTGACCCGGCAGCCGATGACTTCATACGCTCTGAACTGAACGAGGCCGTGCGAGTCGCGTCATCAGGTGGCGCGCTCGTCATCCTTTGGCAATGGCCGCCCTTTGCTGCGTGGGCCGATGACTCGGGCCGTGCAGCGGTCGCACGTCAGCACCAGACGGACCGGATGGAGCGCTTGCACCAGATCATGAGTGAGGTCGCCGAGGCCAATCCGACAACGGTGCGGCTCTTTGACCTGTCTGCCTATTTGGGGCCAGAACGCCTGGCAGACAGATCGATCCGACCGGATGGACTCCACATACCTACCGAGGTGATCGAGCAGATGTTTGCCGATGGTCTCAGCCAGAAAATGCTCGACATCTATCTGGATTGGTGGCACTCCCAACCCCACTAGCCATGAAGGTGACCAACGTCTCGACGGACTCACCTGTGAACCTGAATTCGTGACCTCATGCGGTGCCGCAGTCTCGCTAGGGTCAAGTGGAACCGAAATCACTCTTGGGAGGATGCGTGTTCGAATTCATAGGTGAGTTGCTGAAGCTCGAAGCCGATCTCGTTGTAACTGTCACTGCTCCGCTCGACCCGATACGCCCGGGTAACGACGAGGACCGGATCAGGCTCCGTAACCTCTTGAGCGACGCGAGGAATCAGATCGGGGAAAGGCTGGACGCTCGTTCGGCCAAAGCAGTCATCGAGAACCTTGACTCGGCGGCTGATTCCGTGCAGATCCGTGGTGGCTTCTACGGAATAGTGATCGTCGCAACAGCTGATCACAGCGAAGCTGAACTGGTGCCTTTCCCGATCAAGGAAGGTGTTCTACTTGCCCGCACCCCAGCAACCAGGTTCTTGATCCAAGGGATGCGTCGTAGCCCCAGGTCCAGAGTCTTGGTCGTCTCGGACCACTCCGCTCGACTCTTCGAAGGCGTGAGATACGAGATGATCGAGGTCCACGAACACGGTTTCCCGTTCCGCAGCGACATAACGCCGAGGGACAACAGAGCCATTGCCGGACGCTTCGCCCAGGATCCGGGTGGAGACGACAAAGAGGTTTACCGGAAGTTCTTCCGTGCAGTTGACGCTGGCCTTACCGAGGCAACATCGGCCGATCCACTTCCACTCGTGCTCGCTGGTGTGAAGACTTCAACTGATCTGTTCGCTGAGGTGAGTGCCAACAACGGCACCGTTGTGGGACACCTTGACGGTTCCTTCGAAAATGCGAACGCGAAGGACATTGGTGATGCTGCTTGGCAGATCCTGCGTGAACGCCTGCGGGCGCAGCGCGGCGAGGTGATCGATGAACTCAAGAACAAGGTCCACACCGGAAAAGCCGTGACCGGAATGGATGAGGTCTGGCAGTACGCACGTGAGGGTCGCGGTCGGTTGCTGGTGGTCGAAGAGGACTACAGGCATACGCCTTCGGTGGAGCGCGACCTGAGGCTCGTCAGAGTGGAGGACACCGATGTGGCCATGACCGATCCAGAGGTCATGGAAGACCCAGTGGATGAACTCGTGGAACATGTCGTGCGTGCTGGTGGCACCGTCGAATTCGTCGGGTCTGATGCGTTGGCCGACTCCGGAAGGGTCGG
>JAGQSZ010000018.1 GCA_020439285.1 Microthrixaceae bacterium | reverse complement strand
AGGAACCCCGCGCTCCCACGGGAGCGTCAACCAACAGGGAACCCCGCGCTCCCACGGGAGCGTCAACCAACAGGGAACCCCGCGCTCCCACGGGAGCGTCAACCAACTACTGACTCTTGATGCTCAAAGACCAAGAACAAAGAGCCAATCAACTGATATGGAGTCAGCCTTTTGGGCGCTGGTCAGTTGCGGCAAAGACCGGTTGAGTGGCCACGCATCGCGGGGTTCGCGGGTTGGCCGGGTCCAAGAAGTTTGCGATCACATCGAAAGCGACTGGATCAAACACAATCGACAGGTGATCCGCTTCGTCAATGGGACACACGTCCTGAACAGTCAGATTCTGAACCGCTGGGTGATCGATGAACCCGAACTGATACGGCACCAAGAAGTTGTCCCACTGCGTGGCGAGCATCATGTACCGGACGCCGGGTTGCGCGAGACCAGTGAAGTTCTCCCCCGGCTGCGGTTCAGGTGAATTGAGTTCGTTGATGAAGCTGGACCCGGCAAGCACCTGTTCGCAGGCGCCACAGCCGTTCTGTACCAATGTGTCGATTATCCCTGCGAACAGCGGGATGGTGCGGAGTTCGGCAGCCTGTCCACCCAGGTCAGCCCCATAGGTTGCAGGTCCGACTCCGATCATCGTTGCAACCTTGGGAGTGCCGTCTGCATAAGCTGACGGACCGAAACGCATCCACCATCGCGGCATCATCGACCCTTCCGAGTGGCCAATAATGTCGACCTGGGTGGCGCCGGTCTCGGCAAGAACCTTGTCGACGAACGGCCCGAATTCGTCAAGCGACGATCGCCGGATGTCGTTGGTGCCACCAAATATCGAACCGGGTGTAGCGCCGTACGTGAGCGCATAGACGCAGTAGCCCTCATTAGCCAGGAATGGCGACAAGCCGTTCATGTTGTCAGCCATGTTGCCTGCGAATCCGTGAAGGAGGATTACTGGGCGAGGATGCTGATCACTCGGAACGCAGTTCGGGACGTTGGCTCCGGCCGGTGACCCATATAGGTCTTGGGACGCGGCAAGGATTCCCTCAGCGAAGTCCGCAGGCACTCGGTACTTCTGACCGGGCTCGGGCGCCGGTGCACAAGAGGCACCGACCAGAGCCAGAGCGAACACGGCAACAAGCAATACCGATCGACTTTGAACACGCCTAGCACCACGGCGCAATTGGCCAAGTTCCAGTGATTCCATTGGTCCCCCCTGCATCGCCCCCGCAGGCGATGCACAACTCAAACGCTTTCGAACGGTACCACCCGTTGGGACAATGGTCACAGGCTCAGCCGATAAGTCAAGGTGTTGCCGGGCACCAACTTTGGAATAGGGCAGGGAGCTACTGACGAAGTTCACCTTCAGCGACAAGCTTGTCCAAGGTCAACTCTGGTTGTTCGTTGATCAAACGTTCCAGCCAGTAGACGGATTCGAACACGGCAAGCAGAGTCCCGTCGCGACGAATCAGAACGTCGACACCCTGCATCGCACGCAGCGCCGGAGCCGATTCGGCATCGGTTCGACGAGCGACCTTGTAGCCGGTCATCGTCAATTCAACCGGTGCTCCGAACTCGTTCTCTAGGCGGTGCTTGGCCACCTCGAACTGGAGAGCACCGACCGCCGCCATGACAGGCGCCTGATCGCCGAAGTCCATGTCACGAAGGATCTGCACGACACCTTCCTCATCGAGTTGTTCGATACCACTCCGGAACTGCTTCGAACGACCAATGTCAGTTGTGCGAGCAATTGCGAAGAACTCGGGGGCGAAACTCGGAATGTCGGGGAACTTGACCGGAGTGTCAACCCACAGGGTGTCGCCGACGCGTAGGTCAGTGGCGTTGACGAAGCCGACCACGTCACCGGGGAAAGCCTCTTCGAGCGTCTCCCGATCCTGACCGAACACCGAATGGGCGAACTTCGTGGCGAACGGCTTGCCGGTCCGGGCATGGGTAACGACCATGCCTCGTTCGAATCGACCGGAGCACACTCGCAGGAACGCCAAACGATCACGGTGAGCCTTGTCCATATTCGCTTGGACCTTGAACACAAACCCGGAGAACGGCGAATCAAGGTCTCGGGCTTTGCCATCGACATCGACTCGAGCAGACGGACTCGGCACCTCATCGATGACGGCATCGAGCAACAACCTGACGCCGAAGTTCGTCAAGGCAGAACCGAAGAACATCGGCGTTGTCTCACCCTCGAGGAACATTTCACGGTCGTGCGTAGCGCCCGAGATGAGTTCTAGTTCGTCAAGACTCTCGCTCCAGGCCAAACCTTCTTCGGCGGCGGCACGCTCAGGCTCGACAACCTCTTCTAGCGCCTCGGTGCTGCCACCGGCGGTACGGGTGAAGCGGATGAACTTGCCAGTATTGCGGTCTACGACGCCTCGGAAATCTCCGGCTATTCCCACCGGCCACGTGACCGGGGTGCAGATCAGCGAGAGCTTGGCCTCGATGTCGTCGATCACTTCCAACGGGCTCAATCCGGGCCGATCCCACTTGTTCACATAGGTCAGGATCGGAAGCCCACGGTCACGACAGACTTCGAAAAGCTTCTGGGTCTGGGCCTCGATACCCTTTGCAGCGTCAAGAACCATGACGGCAGCATCACACGCTGTGAGCACCCGGTAGGTGTCCTCGGAGAAATCACGGTGGCCTGGAGTGTCGAGCAGGTTGACCACGCAGTCTCGGTAGGGGAACTGCAACACGGTCGAGGTGATCGAAATGCCTCGCTGCTGTTCGAGTTCCATCCAGTCAGACGTAGCGGAACGACGATCGCCTTTCGCCTTGACGTTTCCGGCCTCACGGCCGAGCGCGCCTCCGTAGAGCAAGAGCTTTTCGGTGAGCGTTGTCTTACCCGCGTCGGGGTGCGAAATGATCGCGAAAGTTCGCCTTCTGGCGGCTTCTGCTGAGGGTTGGGTCGACGAACTCACTTCGCTAGGAAACCCGCGATGCCCGCCGAGCGCAAAGCCGACGAGCGAACCGGGCCTGTAACACCGATCAGATCCGTGCCGCTGATCGCTTCACCGCTGCGATCAGCGAACCGGTGCGTTTATCGCCAGCAAGGCTCAGTTGCATCTTGTTCATCACATAACCGAAGCCGATGCCCAGACCCGGATCGGCGAACCCGAGCGAACCACCCGCGCCGTAGTGGCCGAAGGATCCATCGGTCGAGAACCCAGAGAATTCTGAGTGCAACATGAATCCCAGCCCGAACGGGATCGGCATCATCAGTACCGAATCGGGTCCTGAAACCTGCTGGACCAAGGCTCGGTCGAGAGTGTCCGGATTCAACAACCTTTGGCCGTCGACCTCATCAATACATGCCGAGTAGACGCGTGCAATCGAACGGGCATTGCCGATGCCATTGGCCGACGGGATTGCTGCTGACCAGATCCGTGGCTCGTTCCAGACTCCTTGATCGCCCAGAGCACCACCCGGGGCAGTCAAGGCACGACCGAGCAGATTGCCCGGGCCCAGGAATGAGTCGAGCATTTCCGTGAATGATTTCCCTCCCCCGCCGGCACTATCCCCCGCCGTGGTATCACGTTGCTGGTCAGGCAGGCCCATGCCGCCCGGAAGACCCATTGGGATGAGTCGAGCAACCCGGTGGTGTTGTTCCTTTGGAAGCCCGACCCAGAAGTCGAGCCCCAACCGATCGGCAATATGTGTTTGGAAGTACTCCCCTATGCCCATGCCCGAGACCCGTCTGATGATCTCGCCGACCAACCATCCATAGGTGATTGCGTGATATCCGTGCTGGGTTCCGGGTTCCCAAAGCGGCTTGCTTGCAGCTAAGGCTGCCGTGACGGTGTCCCAATCGAGGGCCTCGTCCAAGGTCAACGACATTGAGGTGTCGACAAGTCCGCTGCGGTGGGACAACAGCCACGAAACAGGAATGTTGCCCTTGCCGTAGTCGCCGAACTCGGGCCAGTACTCGATGACAGGGACATCGAAGTCGAGGTCGCCAGCCTGTGCAAGCATGTGTGCGCAGACTGCCGTCATCCCCTTGGTCGTGGAGAACACGAGTTGGAGCGAGTTCTCGTCATATGGCCTGCCGTCGGTAGTAGTACCACCGGTGAGGTCTACGACCGGCCGCCCGTTCAGGTACACACATACCGAGGCGCCCACCTCATCGTGTTTTTCGAAGTTCCCAAGGAAAACCTCTCGGACTTCTTCGAACCCCGGCTCAACGAACCCGATTGCTTCAATCACACGGGAAGTCTACGCCGGGAGAGGCCCGAAGTTACCGGGGCACCCGGGACGGCATAGGTAGATCCGATGCCAAAGAGATTGCCGATAGCCTGATCAGATGTCCGGGACTCGTTGGCTCGATGAGCAACAACAGTCAGCTTGGCGTGGTCTGATGGCCATGCACTCCGCTCTTCGGTGCGAACTCGCACGACGACTCGCAGCCGAATCCGATCTGTCGTATCAGGATTACGAGGTGCTGGTTACTCTCACAGACCAACCCGATGGTCGACGTCGGGTGATGGAACTTGCCGAGATTCTCGGTTGGGAGAAGAGCCGCCTGTCGCACCATGTCACGCGAATGACCAAGCGAGGCCTTGTCACCAAGGAACTCTGCACCGAAGATCGTCGGGGTTTCGTGGTGGTAGTCACAGATCGGGGTAGGTCCGAGATTGAGGCGGCTGCTCCCGGGCACGTCGAGGCGGTGAGAGACCTGTTCATCGACAGGCTCTCCCCGGCCCAACTCGAGGCAATGATCGGCATCGCTCGGGATGTTCTGGCGCAGTTCGACAACGAGGAGCAATGTGCCAGTAAGGACCGGAGCAGACCAGACGTCTGAAATACGCCTCGGAACGCCGGTAGCACGGTGGACCCTTGTCGCGACGATCCTCGGGTCCGGCATCGTGTTTCTCGACGGGACCATCGTCAATGTGGCGTTGCCGTCGATCTCCAAGGACATGTCGGCTGATTTCAAGGCGCTGCAGTGGGTTCTGAATGGCTACATGGTCACCCTCACAGCGCTGTTGTTGGTTGGTGGTGGCCTCGGAGACCGGCTTGGTAGGAGAAAGGTGTTCGTCTGGGGGCTAGCTGGATTCACAGCAGCGTCCGTGGTCTGTGGAATTGCCCCGACTCCGGGAGTCCTGATTGCTGCTCGTGCGGCTCAGGGCATCGGCGGAGCGCTGTTGGTGCCCGGCAGCTTGGCGATCATCGGATCCGTGTTCCATCCAGATGACCGGGGTCGGGCGATCGGTTTGTGGTCGGGTCTGGCTGGGGTTGCGACGTCGATAGGTCCGTTCGTTGCAGGTTGGCTGATCGATTTGGCGTCGTGGCGCGCGGCGTTCTTCTTGAACGTTCCGCTCGCGATCTGTGCCGGTTGGGCGGCGGTCAAACACGTGCCGGACACGAAATCTCCCCAGAGCGGCGGCCTGGACATAGCTGGTGCCATGACTGCAACAGCTGGGTTGGCCGCGATCTCATATGCCGCAATCGACCATTCGGGTATCGACGCGGTCGTAGCTGGTGTCGTCGGATCGGTCTTGATCATCGCGTTCGTGATTATCCAGCACCGCGGCAAGTATCCGATGATGCCGCTGACACTGTTCAGGTCGGCACAGTTCAGCGGGACGAATCTGGCGACGCTCGCGATCTACGGGGCCCTAGCCGTGTCGATGTTTCTCATTACTCTGCAACTCCAGGTCACCCTGAACTACTCGGCTCTCGAAGCAGGCGCCGCTCTCGCGCCGTTCTCAGCTTTGCTGTTGTTGTTCTCCGCTCGTGCGGGCGATCTGGGTCAACGTTTGGGGCCACGAATCCCGTTGACGGTGGGCCCTGCCATCTCGGCCATTGGCCTGATCATGTTGGCTTCGCTTTCGAAGGGATCCGGGTACCTCGGATCGGTGCTTCCCGGTGTCGTGATCTTCGGCGCGGGGATGACTCTGTTGATCGCTCCGCTCACCGCTGCGGTCCTCGCAAGCGTTGATGATTCTCGTTCTGGAATCGCTTCGGGTATCAACAACGCGGCATCTCGGCTGGCTGGATTGTTGGCAGTGGCGATCATTCCGGCGGCAGCCGGAATATCGGCCAGCGACACCCTCGGTGAGGATCTGAAAGCCGGCTACCGCGGCGCGATGATCATCTCGGCGGGTCTGATGATCGTTGGTTCTGTTATTGCATTCGGTCTGGTCCGCTCCAGACCTGCAACACTCAACGGTGCATGAACTCCGAGAGGCAAAGCGCACTATCGACACCACGGGTATCACCCGGGTGGGAACGCCACCCCGCTGACATCGCCCGGTTCTTCATCGCTCTCCTCATCACTGGGGCGCTGACTCTCACCGCACGTCTTTTTGAGTCTCGTTTGACCAAGGTGAGCTCGGACCTGATCCGCCTATTCACCAATATCCCCGCCGGTGTCACCGAGGTGCTGGTAGGTCTGGTCCAGTTGACGGTCATCACGGCATTCGTGATCACGGCGATCTGGCTGGTCGTGCGTCGACGTTGGCGACTGATCGGGTTGTTAGCTGCGGCGGCCGGGGCAGCAGCGGTGTCGATGATCGTGGTTACCAGGTTGTTGGACAACCAGATTCCAGCGGAACTCGCTCAACAGCACTCCGTTGCTTCGTGGATCACCGGCAAGGCGTTCCCCTCAGCAAGCCTCTTGGCAGCCGGGGCGGCGATCGTTACCGCAACATCGAGCTTCACCACCCGATCCTGGAACCGACTGGCGTGGGGCGCGGTCGCCGCGGTCGCCTTCCTACGGGTTCTCACTGCCACAGAAGTACCTGTGAACCTGCTGTTGATCGTGTCCGTCGGTGCGTGCATGGGTTCGCTCGCACTCGTTCTGACCGGCGCTCCTCACCGACGGGTCGACCCGCAGGTGATCGTTGAGAATCTTGCAGATGTCGGTCTCGACGTCACCGAAATCGACCTGATCGGTGAACAGCGCACCGCTCCTTCATTCCACCTTCGTTTGTCGAACTCCCCGGATATCCATGCGGCGCTACTCGGACGAGACCAGCGTGACTACGACCTGTTGCTTCGGATTTGGCGGTCGCTGCGGATCAAGGGATTCAACGATCGGCGTCCCATCACATCGCCTCGACGTGCGGCCGAGCACGAACAACTCGTGCTTGCACTTGCTGATGCTGCCGGAGTTTCGGCGTCACGTCCGGTCACCGTCGGATTGACCGAGGACGGAGCAGCGATCGTTGCATCCACATGGGTGTCGGGGACTTCCATTGGGACGATCCCCGCCGAAGACATTTCCTCCGATGTACTGGTCTCGATCTGGAGACAGGTCGCTCACCTCCAACAGCGGCGGATCGCTCACCGCTGGTTGAATCTGGACAGCATCTTGTTGGACGACGGCGACCCGGTCCTCGTCGGATTCAGGTGGGGTGCGACAAACGCTGACGATTCCATGTTGGCAGCAGATATAGCCGAACTGATGAGCGCTATGTCTGTTCACGTGGGAATCGACCGAGCAGTCGAATCAGCCCGTGAAGGACTAGGCGACGAAACGCTCGAGGCCGCTCTGGGGCTCTTCCAACCGCTGGTCATCTCGACCGCGACTCGTGATCAGATGAAGGCCGCCGGGCTGACCATCGGAGAGATCCGCAACGAGGTCAGTTCAGCTATCGGTGTCGAAGAAACAGAACTAGTTCCTCTTCGTCGTGTGACGCTCAAGGGGATCGTGTCATTGGTTGGCAGCCTCGTGCTCGCCTTCTATGTGATGTCGCTCGTGTCCGACTGGCGCAGCATTGCTGACGCGTTCGGCGAGATGAGCCTGTCGGTGGTTCCGTTGCTGCTGGGGTTGATCATCAGCGCCAATGTCGGCGGGGCTTTGGCCATGATGGGTTCGGTAAACATCTCTTTGCCGTTCATGAGGACCAACCTGATCCAGTTCGCCCAAGGGTTCCTCAACAGATTCACCCCGGCCAATGCCGGCGGAATGGCACTACGGGCAAGGTACTTGCAACGTGAAGGTGTTGAGCTCTCAGTCGGAGCGGCAGCGGTTGGTTTGACCTCGGCGGCGAGTGGGCTTCTTCAAGTCGTCTTCATGGCGGTCTTCCTCGTGTGGGGAGGCGCCACCCATGAGTTGAGTAGATTCCAAACACCATCGATCACCAAGGTGCTCGGGTTGATCATCGGTATCAGCTTTGTCGTCGGTGTCATCACTTTGAGCGGCTGGGGTAAGCGGGTCGTCGTACCCAAGGTCAAGGCGACTGTGGGGCCGGCAGTCTCCAGTCTTGGCGAGCTGGCCCGACAGCCATCCAAGATGGCTCAACTGTTCGGGGGTAACGCCCTGTTGAAGCTGTCGAACGTGGTCGCCTTCGCCGCCTGTGTCTCGGCCTTCGGAGTCGACCTCGGGTTTGCCCGAGTCGGCGCGCTTTACATGATCGCCAACACCGTTGGCGCTGCTGTTCCAACACCGGGTGGTGTCGGAGGTGTAGAGGCGGCACTCACCGCAGCACTGATTTCGGGCGGCGTTGATGCCCCGACTGCAGGTGCGATCGTCTTGGTGTTCCGGCTGTTCACATTCTGGATTCCCACGCTCCCCGGGTGGATCTCGCTGCAGCGGGCACAGAAGACCGGGATTGTCTGAGCCCCGGCTTCAGTCGATCAGAACACCCGGATTCAGGATCCCCGCCGGGTCCATGGCTGACTTGGCTGCCTTGAGCGCAGCGGCGAACACGTCTGGACGTTGCCGGTCATAGCCGGGCCGGTGATCGCGCCCCACGGCGTGATGGTGGGTCACGGTCGCCCGGTGGCGGGTGAGGATCTCCATTGATGCTGTTTTCAGTTCATCCCACTGTGCGAGTTCGGCTCCCCGTCGGCCAGCAGCGATCACCGTGAAGTAGGGCGCTGCGCCATCGGGATACACGTGGGTGAATCGACAGTTGATCAGCCCGGGTGCGCCGGTCACCGCAACGATCGCTCGACCGAGTTCGGCGTTGACGTCGTGGTAAAGGTCTTCGACCCGGTCCCAGGTCGTAGCGGTTTCGAACGTCTCGACGATCGCACCCATTCGGGCGAGCCCGTCGCGCAAGTAGGGCATCCTGATGAAACTCGATCGCCACGACTCCGCTGCTTGGTCCCGGTCAACAGCCGCGTTGGTCGCAGTCGAACCGCCGGTGCCACCGAGGCTCCCTTCGGAGACCACTCCGCCGTGTGAATAAACCAACTCTGCTAGCTGCCCGATGACCGGCTCGACCGGGAAGTGTGCCGACTCGACACCGAGAATCAGCACCCATTGTCCAGTTCCCGAAGCGCCAGATAGTCCGGCCTCTCCCGGATCGAGCAGTCGACAGTTCGACGGGTTCAACCCGGACTGCGCAACTGCTCTGACCGCAGCCATCGCATCCGATCCGTTGTCGAATGACACCGATACTGACTTGCGAAAGTCCGGCCGGTCCTGGACGCGCATCCAAGCTTCGGTGATCACCCCGAGTGTCCCCTCTGATCCGAGCATCAACCGATCGGGGGACGGACCTGCACCGGAACCGGGAAGCCGGAAGGATTCACTGATCCCGGCGGGTGTCACCGCACGGATGGATTCGACGAAGTCATCGATGTGGGTGTGGAGCGTGGCGTAATGCCCGCCCGCCCGTGTTGCCAGCCATCCGCCCAGCGTCGAGAACTCGAAACTCTGGGGGAAATGTCTGAGCGTGAAGCCATGTGGCCGCAGTTGGTCCTCGAGCGACGGGCCGAGGACGCCGCCTTGGATGCGCGCCGCTCGGCTTACCGGGTCCACTTCGAGCACCTGGTCGAGTTTGGTCAGGTCCAGCGAGATGACTCCACCTCTGGACTCGCCTCGGTACTCGACTCCGCCCACGACTGAGCTTCCGCCGCCGAAGGGTATGACTACCGCATCGACCGACGAGGCCCAGTCGAGCACCGCGACCACTTCGGATTCATTTCGCGGGTACGCGACCAGATCTGGAGCCTCGGGTAGTTCTCGGTGCAACGCCCTGATCACATCCCTGTACGCCTTGCCCATGGTGTGGGACAGCCGGTCGTGCTTAGCCGCCGAAACGAAGGACTCAAGCGAGGCAGGCGCTTGGATCCGCGGGTTCTCGACGTCGAACTCATCAAGTGTCGGCACAGACGCAGGCTGTTCTGACAGCCCCGGGATCCTCGCCCCGAAAGCACGGCACTCGTCATCGGTGAGGGCCATGTCCTGCCAGCCCCAACCCCACCATGATCTCTTGCGATCGTTCGGATCGGTCATGTCACTCCCTGAACCGTTGACAGTCCCCCCAGCGCTGCAGCGGCGCTGTAGGGGTTGGCCGTGTCGGCAATCGTGGCACAACAACATGACGAACGGGACACATCACCAACGGCGACATGCCATCCTTCAGTAATGCGGTGGTTCACCTCTGACCTGCATTTCGGACACGCAAACGTGATCCGTTACTCCGGACGTCCGTTCCACTCGGTTGGCGAGATGAACAACGCCCTGGTCTCGGCTTGGAACTCTGTGGTCGCCGCTGACGATGAGGTGTGGGTGCTGGGCGACCTGGCCATGGGGCCGATCGAAGAGTCGCTCCCCCTGGCAGGGAAGTTGGTCGGGTCGAAACTCCTTGTGCTCGGCAACCACGACAAGCCGTTCAGATCACGGAAGCGGAAGGAGTTCTGGACGGAGCGCTACCTGTCAGACGGCGGTTTCGTAGAACTGCATAAGGGCGAAGTCGGACTCACGCTTGAGAACGGGTTGGAGGTGCTGATGTGCCACTTCCCATATGAGGGCGACTCGGGTGACCACGATCGCTACATCGCTGAACGGCCTCGAGATGAGGGCCTGTGGCTGCTGCATGGACATGTCCATACCAAGTGGCGTCAACGTGGACGAATGATCAACCTTGGTGTGGACGCGTGGGGCGGGGTGCCCGTGCCGGAGTCAACGGTGATCGAGTTGATCGACCGCGGGGAGAACGTCCTGGAGAGGCTGCCCTGGGTCTGACTCAAGGCCAGTAGCGGAGCGGGGTCGAAGGCAGAACTTGGCCGAAGGCAGAGCTTGGCTAGATCGACCAGAGAACCAACCTGCCCGAGCGGCATCCCCTAGCGGCGGATCGGGAAATGGCAGGCAACCGCATGTGGATCGCCGACGAGTTCGGGGACCTCTAGGGCGCAAATCTCGTGACCCTCGACCATTGCGGGACCGGCTGGGCAACGCGGATGGAAACTGCATCCCGATGGCCGAGCGGAGGCGTCGGAGGGGTCGCCGTGCAGGACGATCCGATCGGTCTTTCGACCCGACAGCCGTGGCACAGCGTCGACGAGTGCCGCGGTGTAGTGGTGGAGCGGCGACTTGAGTACTGCCGAAGCGGGCCCTGTTTCCTTGATCGACCCGAGTTGCATGACTGCGATCTCGCCGCACAGGTAATGGATTACAGCCAGGTCGTGCGAGATCGCCAGATAGGTGAGGCCAAGTTCGGCCCGGAGTTCCCGCAAGAGGTTGAGCACGGTGGCCTGCACGGAAACGTCCAGCGAGGCAGTCGGCTCATCGAGCAACAACAACCGCGGCTTGGCGGCGAGCGCACGGGCGATAGCCACCCGTTGCAGTTGCCCACCGGACATCTCGAAGGGGAACCGATCAACGAAACGCGACGGCAACCCGACGAGGTCAAGCAGTCGCACCACTTCCGCGGTCAGCTCGGGGCCCGATTGCTTGCGACGAACTGTTACCGCTTCGGCGACCGCGTCCCCGACAGTCATCCGCGGGTGCAGCGAAGCGTTGGGATCTTGGAACACCATCTGCGCCGTGGCCCGCAGGTGTGCGAGCGCGTCACGCTTCGGGTTTGTGACGTCGGTGCCGGCGACGTGGACTCTCCCCGCAGTAACTCGGGTCAGACCGACAACAGCACGGGCCAGGGTCGACTTGCCCGACCCGGATTCGCCAACCAGTCCGAGCGCGGCACCCTCGGGCACGTGCAACGAAACCCGTTCGACGACATCAGCTTTCCCACCCGGATAGCGAACGCATACCTCATCGAGGCGCAACATCAGTCGACCTCCCAACATGCGACACCGTTGACGAGTTCGGGTCGCTCGACCCGACACCTGTCGGTGACGAGCGGGCAGCGATCAGCGAACGCGCAACCTGGTGGCAGGTGACCCGGATCTGGTGGAACACCGCCGATCGCAGCGAGTTCCTGGGACGGATCCGCGTCAACGCTCGGAACTGACGCGATAAGGGCACGTGTGTAGGGGTGCCGGGCCGAGGTGGCCAGATCGGACGCTGCGACTTCTTCCACGATCCGCCCGGCGTACATGACGAGTACCCGGTGACAGACCTCGGCGATCAACGCGATGTTGTGGCTGACCAGCAGGACGCTCGTGCCCTCGGTTTCGTTCAGCTCCTTGATCAGTTCCATGACATCGGCCTGGACCGTCACGTCGAGGGCTGTGGTCGGTTCATCGGCGACTATCAATGACGGCGTGGTCATGAGCCCCATGGCGATCATCGCCCGTTGACGCATACCGCCGGAGAACTCGTGGGGATAGTTGTCGACGCGTTGTTCCGGCGAAGCGATCCGCACTCTGCGAAGTCGGTCGATCACGTCGCTGCGTGCATCGGAGCGTGACCGTTTGCCCCAGAACCGTGCCGCGTCCGAGAGTTGTGAGCCGACGCGTCGCGCCGGGTTGAGCGACGACATCGGGTCCTGGAATACAACACCCAGTTTGCCGCCGAGCGCAGCGGCTCTTTGTGCCCGGTTGGCGTCCATTAGGTCAGTGCCCTCGAATCGCCATTTGGTCGCGTCACGGTGCGCTCCAGCGGGAAGCAGGTCACTCGCTGCCATGGACGTGAGTGTCTTGCCGGACCCGGATTCACCGACCACGCCGACGATCTCGCCTCGGTCTATCCGAAGGCTTATTTCGTGCACGATGGTTACGCGGTGTTTGGCGGGACCAAACGAGATCGACAGATCCTCGATTTCGAGCACTGGCTCAGTCATGATCCGTCACCTCGGCGCCTACCGCTGCAGCGGTGGGTTCAGCCACTGGTTCGCCATCCGAGCGGTCCCGTCTCACGGTGAGACGGGGATTGAACACCCGGGCCAGAGCGTCACCGAACCAGCCGAATGCCAGTCCGGCTAGAGCGATCGCGAATGCGGGGCCGAGCGCTCCAAAGGGTGCCTCTCGGAAGTTCTTGATCCCTTGGTCCAACAGGACTCCCCAGTCGATCGTGAACCGCTCGCGTGCCCCCACTTCGGGTTGCACGCCGAGTCCCAAGAAACTCAACGCGGATAGGGCGATCAGGCACTGTCCGAAGGTGGAGAACACTGCTGTGACCAGCGAGTCGTTGATTGACCCGAGGATGTATTTGGTGACGATCCTTACTCTGGACACGCCAAGGAGTCGGGCGGCTGCGACATAGTCCTTGCCCACCGTTCCCGCTGCGAGGGTCAAAGTAAGTCGAGCAAAGAACGGTGCGAATGCGAGCCCGGTTGCGATGACCGCCGCTCCTGCTCCCCTCTCGAGCACGGTTACCACCAGGACGCTCAACAGGATCGATGGGAAGCCCAGCCAGGTGTCGATGACGGTTCCTGCGACTCGTTGTGTTCGCCCACCGGTGGCTGCAGCGACCGCACCCATCAGGATGCCTACGACAGCGGCGATCAGCACAGAACCGGCGGTCAGTATCAACGACAGGCGCGTTCCGACCAAGGTGCGGGCGAACAGGTCACGGCCTGCTCCATCGGTGCCGAAGGGAAACTCGGCTGAGCGTGGAGCGAACAGGTTCAGGTAATCGGATGCCGTTGCCTTGTCCCCCCAAACCGATGGGCCTATGACTGCGATGACGATCAGCGCACCGATCATCACAAGTCCGACTACACCGGTTGGAGTGGATAGGAGCGTGCGTAGGCGTGCTTGTCGGCGGCTGGTTCTCATGCTGCCACCAAGGTCCGTGGATCGATGAAGGCGATCAATATGTCAACAACTGTGTTGGCGATCACGACTAGGAATCCGAACAGGAGCGAGATTGCGACGACGACCGGATAGTCGCCCAACTGAACTGCGTTGATCAGCGTTGCTCCAAGGCCGTTGCGACCGAAGATGCCTTCGATGACGACCGCTCCACCGAGAAGAGATGAGAACAGCACGCCTGCGATGGTGAGCGCTGGAGTCAGAACGTTTGGCATCACGTCTCGGGCATACAACCTGGTCCATGGCAGCCATTTGCTTCTAGCGGTCCGTACGTAGTCCTGTTGGAGCACGTCGAGTGTTTCGACTCTGACCACTCGTGCCAACAGGAACGCCGGCCCGAGTCCAAGTGCGAGCGATGGCAACACGTCGTCGAGCAGTGAGCCTTCTGGGATTCTCGGGAAGATCGACCATGTGTATGCGAACAGGAAGATCCCGATCACCGATAGGACATACGGCGGGATGGATCCGACGAAACCACTGATCCCGCTGAATCCCACTTCGAGCCCGCTTCGTCGCCCGTTGGTCAACGCACCGATGACGACGCCGAGAGGGACACCGATGACCAACATGACGATCGTGCCGCCGAGCGCGAGGCGCAACGTCGAGCCCACTCTGTCCGAGATGATCTGGGTGACCTTCTGACCGGTTTGGAAGGACTTACCGAAATCGAAAGTCACGGCAGAACGAAGAGTCTCCAGATACTGAACGGGTAGGGGCCGATCTAGATGCAGGTCGCTGCGGGCCTGTTTCAACGCCTTGGCCTGTTCAGCAGGTGTGCGATCAGATTGCATTCCGATCGCCTTGAGCGCGGGGTCGCCCGGCACCATGCGCACGGTGATGAACGTCGCTGTCACCAGGACGATCGAAACGACAACTACGCGCAACAATCGTTGCGCCAGGAACCTACCCCAGTGCATCAAGGGCTATCAGTGGGACCGGATCGAGAACGGATCGATGCGGAAGTACTGGGAGTTGAAGGTGACTCCGTTGCCGAACCAGTGGTTGCGTGGCTGATCCATCGGAACGACGTTCGCTGCTTCGAGGACCACCTTCTCGGCCTCCTGCCACTTCTCGCAGCGACCCTTGGGGTCCTTGGCCGTATCGACTGCGAGTGC
The DNA here is from genome assembly GCA_020439285.1 of Microthrixaceae bacterium. Classification (GTDB taxonomy): domain Bacteria; phylum Actinomycetota; class Acidimicrobiia; order Acidimicrobiales; family Microtrichaceae; genus JAGQSZ01. The sequence continues at coordinate 11,255 of JAGQSZ010000018.1, read as the reverse complement.
TTCTTGGGCGAGACGGTCGAACTCTGCGTTGTTGACCTGACCGAAGTTGGCGCTGGCGTTCGATCCGATCTGGCTCTGCCATGCCGAAGGCAGCGGCGAAGAGTCGGTGAAGGGATACGAACCGGCGTCGAACTCATCGGTCAGCAACTTGGCGATCGACTCGTTGTAGGTACCAACGAACAGATCGACATCGAAGTCACCCTTTTCGAGCGAATCGGCGATGAACTGCGGGATCTGACCCTGGTTGGTGTTGCCGACCACCCGGATCGTGAGTTTGGAACCGTCGGGCTTCGTGCGCTTACCGTCCGCACCCTTGGTGTAGCCGGCCTCATCGAGGAACTTCGCTGCAGCGGCCGGGTCGTACTTAGGTGCATAGGCGGCTGCATCAGGGTTGAAGCAGTCGATGTTCGGTGTGTAGAGGGTGCGTCGAGGCGTGCCGAGTCCCTGGGTCTCGGCTGCTCCACCCTGAACACTGTCGAGCAGCATCGCCATGCCCTGACGGAGCTTCACATCAGAGGTCGCGTTGGCAGGCTTCTGCATGAACAGCACGGCGTTGGTGTTGAAGCCGTCGGCCGGAACGGAAACCAGTGCCTTGTCCTCGAGTAGACGCTTGGCATCGGTCGAGAGGATTCCTGCGATCTGAATCTTGCCGGTCTCGACGAGGTCTGCCGCTGTGGCGTCGTTGGTGATCACCTTGAGGATGACGGTCTTTGGCATGTCGGCAGCGGTTGTGCCCTCTGGCCAGGCGTTGTAGTCCTCACGCAGCTTCAGCGTGTACTGGTCGCCTCGCTTGGAGTCAACGAGCTCATATGGACCCGACCCCTGGGGTGTCTCGCGCAACGCCTCGGGATCAGCGAGACCCTCGGGGCACACGATGAACGCTGCGGTTGCTAGGCCGACCAGCATGTCGTTGTTGGGTGACTTGGTTTCTATAGTCACCGTTTTGGCTGCCGGGTCAGCAGTGACCGCAGCAAGTCCGTCGGGGCCGAACACCTTGCTCTTACCGAGGCTGCTCGGGTTCTCACCGAGCGCCTTGATCGACGCTGCAACCGCCGTCGCGTCGAGTGGTGTTCCACTCGAGCAGGTCATTCCGTCACGAATCGTGAACACGCCCTTGCTCGGTGTTGGCATCTCCCACTTGGTGGCTATCCCCGGCAGGATCGTTCCATCGGGTGAACGGCGGACCATCGTGTCGTAGAGGAACAGGAACGACTGTCCAGCGGCGGAGTCCCCGAGGGAACGTTCCGGGTCGAATGAATCGACATCGATGCGAACTGCGACCGTCACCGATTCGGGTGCTGGGCCGGTGCCCTCGGGACCCACACCTGAGACTTGCGAGGTGTCATCGTCGCCCTTGGTCCCATCGGGTTTCTTCGAGTCGGACTTATCCGATCCCCCACAGGAAGTGATGATCAGGGCGCCAGCCAGAGCGAGGGCCACGAGACGATGCTTGGAGAACATCGGATCAACATACTCCCCGAAGGTCGTTCGAGAAATGTTGGTCGGTCACATGAAGTCTTCGATGCCGACCAGATCACCCTCATCAGACTGAACTGCACGCAGAGTACGGACTCCAAGATCGAAGTAGACAGGGCTGCGCGACGAGTGAGCCAGAACCGTCACTCCGATGGCGAGCGCCCATCCCCGGGCTCGTTCCCAGGTGCCCGGGAGCATTCCTTGGTCGATGAGGAGATCACGGAACTTCGACCGGTAATTGTCTGGGAACAGCATCCATGCAACCGCAATGTCGGTTGCGGGATCTCCCGAAGTCAGATCACCGAAGTCGATGACGGCTGTGATCTCGCCGGCGCGGTCGACTATCAGGTTCCCGGGATGGAGGTCGCCGTGGATCCACAGCGGCGGACCGTCCCATGGCGGAACAGAGACTGCGTTGTTCCAGATATCAACCAGGGTTGACACGCCAACGAGATCCTCGACTTCGGCTAGGTAGCCCATTGTCAGGGCGCTGCGATCCGACAACGGAACGCCGCGGTACTCATTGGCTGGTGCAGATGCTGGTGCCGGCTTGTGCATGGCGCTGCAGAACGATGCCAAGGACATGGCGGCAGATTCGAAATCGATTTCACCTGCGCCGAAGCTGTAGTCGAGTGCCGAGTTCCCCGGGAAATATCGACAGATCGACCACGGCCACGGATAGTCGCCCTGTGGAGTTCCGTGACGCAACGGCTCCGGAACATCCAGAGGAAGACCTCGGGCGAGTTCTGGCAGCCAACGCTGTTCCATGTGGATCAGGTCGGCTCCGAACTGGCGCCGTGGTAGCCGCACGAGCAGTTCGTCACCCAAGCGGTAGATGTCGTTGTCCCATCCACTTGCGAGGAACGTGAGTGGTAGATGTGCGAGGTCCTGATGCTGGGACGCGATCAGTTCGGCGACGAGTGAACCGTCGATGTCGAACTCAGCCGGTGGTACATCGCGAGTCACAGATCATGATCGTACTGACTGCGGCCGGGGGAACTCGGTAGCGAGGCTCAGAACAGCGGCGCTGGTTCGGGTGTGGCTGCTGGATCGACCATGACGGTGAATTCACCCACGTACTGACCGGTTTCGGAAGCAGTCATTTTGGTTATCGCCGAGGCGCCGGCCTGTCGATAGATCGAATCCTCGTCATTGGTGGTTCTGGAACCGGTGTGGCCCGAGTACGGCTCTGTCTTCAACAGCTGGGCGGTAAGTTGTTCATCGAAAAAGGCTTGGCCGACGTGGGCCACGTGTCCACCGCTATATGTCCGGGCTGGTGTTCCACCTTCGAGCACCTTGAGGTGGATGTGAACAGTCCGACCCTCGTACCAGCCCGGGAAAATAGTCTTGAAGACTGCTTCGCCGTCAGCACCGGTCAACTGCACACCCCGTAGGAATGTGTGTTCATTGGTCCCCTGTGTCTGGGTCGCTTCCAGGCTGTTGCCGTTGAATCCCGAGTATTCACCGTTCGCGTCGCAGTGCCAGATGTCGACTGCGGCGCCTGCGAGTGGCGTGCATTCGGGCAACGCTATGACCTTGACCCTGAACTCGACCGGGGTGCCCGAACGGTCCTCGGTGATGTCGCTCCGCATGAGGTGCCCGTCGAGGTGATACGGACCGGCGGTTAGTTCGGGGCTCAGGACACAAGCTTGAGGTTCAGTAGAAGTAGGAGACGTCGTGGAGACAGTCCCTTGCGACCCACGATTCGTGTCGGATTCTCCGCCGGACTCGGCGGCGGAGGTCGAGGTTGCCGAGGTGGCTTCGCCGTCGCTGCTGCAACCCATCATGACCACAGCGGCGGCTCCGCCGATGACAAGGTCACGCCTGGTGATTCGTTGATCCGACAAGTTGTTTACCTAGATCCGGTCGCTGGCGAAACTTGCTCAGGCAACTGACACGTTGCGCAACAACGCCTCGTTCGGCTCGGGTGGAAGCTCGACAAGTGGCTCCCGGATCTCGGCAAGCGTTGGACCGACCTTGGCAGCCTCCACCGCTAGCGCTTCGAGATCGAAGCCAAAGAGGTTTGCAGCGTTCTCGCTCAGCACCTTGCGCAGGTCATCGACTGGCCAGTCGTGGAACACCTGTCTGAGCGTAAGCGTCGTAAACGGATGTGTGCCCTCGTCATGGGGATAGTCGCTACCCCACATCACCTTGTCGACGCCGAGCACGTCGCGTGTGGCTTCCATGTCCTTGAGTGACGGGAAGCTCGCCCCTACCCACACATTGCGTTGGAAGTATTCGGTTGCCGACATGGGAAGGATCTGATCCGGTTTGAATCGCAGCTCACCGATCGCACCCTTGTCCCTCACGTTCTTGATGATGCCGTCGAGTTGTGCGAGCACCTCTGGCAACCAGGAACATCCGCTTTCGGTCATCACGAACTTGAGTCGCGGGAACCGTTCGAAGACCCCGGACAACAACAGGAACAACAAGGTTCGACGCGAATAGAACGGCACCTCGGCGATCAACAACAGCCCCGACGAAGGCACTCGGGCATACGCGGGCGAACCGGTTCCGCCGTGGTTGTGGATTGGAACCTCGAGCTCTTCACACACTGCCCACAACGGGTCGTAATACGGATCGTTGTAGGGCTTGAGCCATGTGACGTCGGGAGCGATGGCCGGCAACAGGACACCACCGCGCAGTCCGTGGTCCTTGATCCAGCGGACGTCCTCGATCGCGTCATCGACATCGTTGACGAAGATCTGTCCGATACCGGCTCTACGCAACGGGTGCTCTGCGCAGAAATCTGCCAACCACCGGTTGTGTGCCCGCACTCCAGCTAGTCGGAGTTCATACTCATCGGGACGAGGTGGTGGTGCGAACAGCACGAAGCTCGGGAAGAACGGCGGCACCGTGTTCGGGAAGATGACCTCGCCTACGACACCATCGGCGTCTTGTTGGGAGTTGCGCATCTCGGTGTCCCAGTTGCGTAGCCGCCGCTGATCACCCAGATCACTGAACGGGTTCTTGTACTCGCCCCTCCAGGCGTCGAAAGCATCGACGTACTTGGGCTCCAAGTATTCCCGGTACATCGCGTGGCTTCCGCCAGCGTGGGTGTCAGCCGAAATCAGCGTCAGGTGTTCGTCGTCGTTGTGCGTAGTCACCATCGTGCCCCCAATGTCGTCACTGTTCAGTGTCGCACATGGCTGTGTGCCGGACGGACCGACCGTTGATCACGGCTCCGGTGTGATGTCGTGGCTGCAGGAGACTCAGTCCAACTCGGCCAAGAAAACCGGTGCCATCAAACTCTGTGCTGCTTGGCGAGCGCTGTTCAGGTGGAACTCGGTGGCCTCGTCGTTCCCGAGCGCCTGGTACAGCTTCCACAAAACAGTGTCGACCGGTCCGTATGAGCACGTTCCCTGCCAGCTTCCAAGGCCGGTGTATGGGGCGAGCCGCTCGACGAACACAGCACATATTTCCGGATCTCCAACCGCTGCTGCGGCGCGTCCACCAACCAAGTGCGCACCCAGCCAGGTGAAGTCATCGATCACGTTGTCGAGCGCTGCTCGAGCACAAACCGCCGCTCGATCAGGATCATCGTCTGCCAATACCAGGGCCAACGCCGCGTTCCATGCCGGCACACCGGGTTGTTCTGCAGCGAAAGTCTCCACCGTTTCACGCAGTTCGCCGAGTCGTCCTTGGGCCATGCGAATCGCAAGAATCTGAGCCCCGTAGGCGGCGAACGCTCGAGATGGTGACACCCCGCCAAAGATCTCGAGTGCCTCGGCAGCTAGTTCTTCGGAAATATCGAGTTCGTCGTCGAGATGAGCAACTGCAGCCATCTGATATTTGAGCGACCAACGCCGGCCGACATCACCGACCTTGGGTAGAAGGCTCTCGGCATCAGCAACTGCTTTGCGCACCCGGGCACCGTCGCAACGCAACAAGCCCATTGAGAATGACAGTTGCAACGCTTCGAAGCGGGCGTTCGGGTCATCAGCTATCGAGCTGAGTTCTAGGAGTTCATCAGTGAGACGTTCCCTGGTGTCCAGATCCGCTGGATGTCCGAGTCCCAGATAGGTGAAGGGCAAGATGTTGCGTCGGATTTCCGGGGATACCGCTTGGGACTCGGCCTGCAGGAAGTACTCACGCGAAAGTGCTGCGTTGTCGGTCATGGAGTTGGCAAGGCTGGCTCCACCGGCGATCAATGCCCGCTGATCAGGATCGGTGACCTCCTCCAATGCGCGAGCAGCCAGAACCATCGCCTTGTCATGCACGGGCCCGGGCTCGGTGGTGGCACCCAATTGCAGCAATGCGAAGACTGCAGAGCCGATGAGTTCGGCATCTCCGAGTTCGAACGCAGCGTCCGCTGCGTCGAACATCGCAACTTGTTGGTCGGGAGAACCTGCGCAGCGCAGCGAGTCTCCGTAACCAACCTTCGCAACGACCGTCAGCCGGTCACAGGACTCGCAGTTGCTCAAAGCATCCAACGCTGCTTGGAACCAGCGCGCCGAGTCCTGATAGGCACCGTCGTCAGCAGCAACGCCCGCGGCAGCGATCGCGTCAGCCGCTGCTTGTTGCGGATCCAACTCAGCAGACGCAACAGAGTGCGAAGCGACGACCGATACCGGAACAGACGTTGATCTAGTCAACGACGCAATACGGTGGTGCATCTCTAGTCGACGTCCCGGAGGAAGGTCGTCATAGAGGATCCCACGTACAACGGCATGTCGGAATCTGAGTCCTTCGGTTCCGTCCTCCCTCTGGTATGGAACCAGTAGGGACGCGGCACGAGCACCAGCGATGCCCTCATCTGTCGCTAGATGGGAGATGACCGACACTGGAAACTGCAGTCCACAGACCGACGCAGCGTCCAGAGCTTGCCGTGTTCGGATCCCAAGCCTGTCCAAGCGCAGCCGCACCATGTCCTGCAGGCCACGCGTGTCCTCGATCGGATCTGCAGTCGATTCGCCACGACGGTTCGTGCCGGATGCACGCTCCATATCACTGACCAGATATTCCAAGAAGGTGGGGTTGCCGCCGGACATCTCGATCAACCACTTGAGACTGCTCGGTTCTATTCCGTCTCCGCCGATCAGCCCCTTGGCAAGTTCTGCCAACTCAACCGAGCTCAGCGGCCCAACCACGACCGGGGTCAACCAGGGCTCGGTTTCCAAGATGGAGTCGTCCCCGGTTGCTACGAGTACCACACCTTCGGTATTGACTGCCGAACTAAGAGCATCGATGGTCGTCGGACCGGCCCGGTCCAGGTCGTCGACGGTCAATGCGATCTTGCCCCGAGCTTGCACGGCCCGGGCCAAGACGGCTTCGAACGACGCGACCGGGGCCAACTCCGGGTCGAAGGTGATACCCAGTCCTTCGGCGAGTTCCCTGAGGGTTTCAACTGCAGTCCCGGAATGGAGAGGACAGTCGCTGCTAGCGACGGTGTAGCCCTGTTGGCGAAGCCGTCGACGGAGTTCCTGGAGCACTCGGGAGCGTCCGACTCCAGGCTCTCCTGTCAACAGGATCGCCTTGTGTTCACCCAGATCACGGATCGCTGATTCGAGCAGGCTCGAGCGCCCGACGAAGCTATGGACCGTTCCAACGCGTTCGCTCTCCACCGAACCCAGGACAGACAGTTCAGCGGATCGCAGCGCCTCGGAGGGCTCCAGCCCCAGCCGTTCCGCCAAGCTACGACGAGCACGTTCGAAGGCGCCCAATGCATCACCGCGCCGGCCCGCCGCTTCGAGCGCTCGGATCAGCAGGACCCAACGGTGTTCATCGGTGGGCGTTTCGTTGACCAGGCGCTCAGCCTCGGGCACCGCCCACGCGAGTCGTCCAGTGCTGACCGCTGACTCGAGCCGCAGAGTCTCCATGACCCGCTTGACCTCGAACAGTCGCCTGCGCTCCAGGTCTGCCTCATCATCCGCATCGAGTTCCTCGAAAGGCGTACCCCTCCACAGAGCCAGCGCTTCCTTCGCGACCTCAGACACCAGAGCCATATCTGAGGCTTCCATCGCCTGATCAGCACGCTCGAGCAGACCCGAAATCAACTCGACATCAGTCCGTAGGCCGAGTGCGTATTTCCCACCGGAGGTGAGGATCGCTTCCTGACCCAAACGGTTGCGGATACGGCTGATCTGGTTGTGCAGTGACGTCTTTGCCGTCGCCGGCACCTTGTCCCGCCACACAGCGTCGATCAACTCGTCGATTCCAACGGTCCCGGGACGTGCAAGGGCCAAGCGAACGAGTATCAGGTTCTGTATTGCCGACAGTTCGATGTTCGGCGCGTCAGCGTCACCTGAGGACGGCGAAGCGACTACAGCGCATGGCCCCAGGACGCTCAGTGTGAACTCAGCTGTCGACTCAGCCATGGGTGAACTCTACGGTGACGCTGGGTTTACCAAGTGATCTCGATCTCGATTTCGGAGTCACCCTTTTCGGTGTTCACCTCAATTTCGAGAGTCAGCTTCACTTCCTTGGGAACATCCACCGTGTAGTTGCGTCCGTCCTTTGAGAACGAGACCTTGTTGTGACGAGAGAGTTGGTCTGCGAGTTCTCGAAGTCGATTGGCCGCTTCTTCGCGCTGAAGGACTTCCTCGTGTGAGTGTTCTAGCAATTCCATGAGACAACCTCCGAGCAACTAGAGCGTGCAGCCACCTAATCGACGCAAGAATCAACGCTCGATCAATTGGGAGACAGTAGTCGCACGCAGTGGTCATCTGAGCAGGTCCATGTGACAAACGGGACTCACACAAACCCCCATGGGTATATGTAGGCTTGACTTGGAAAGCGATCGAACAGGAGTCCAGCAATGCAGTTTCCCGATGAGGTGGTATCTGAGGTGCGGACGCGTCTCCGGCGCGCCGCCGGTCAGGTCGCTGCAGTGGAGCGGATGCTCGATGAGGAACGCGATTGCAAAGAGATCGTGACGCAGTTGACGGCCGCCACGAGGGCGCTCGAACAAGCCGGCTTCAAGCTGATCAGCGCTGGACTCGTCTACTGCCTCACTGACCCAGAGCAGGCTGAGGCAGAGGGTTATCCGCTTGCCGAGATCGAGAAGCTCTTCATGAAACTCGCCTGATCCAGACTCGAATCAGGATCTGATCACGTTCCGAGGATCCGAGCTTTCTGAACTTCGAACTCGGCTTCAGTCAACACACCCGCATCTCGCAACTCACCAAGTTTGGTCAATTGAGCGAGCATGTCGGTCGTGTCACTCACTGGAGCTGCTGCTGGCGCCGGGGCTGCCGGCGCCGCTGGAGCCGGTTGTGGAACAGCCTGTTGTGCCGCGGCGTGATGTGTTTGGGCGACACGCTGATCCTCTTGCGCCCATCGTTGCTGTTGACGCCGCTGAACACGACCGTGCACCGAACTTGCGACACCCGCCCTGACTGCTGTCTTCAGTAGTCCCATCGTTGTATCTCCTTGTATCGATCTTTCAAACTCATCATCGGCGTTACTCGCCGGGTTCGGTTGAGTCGAGGGCTGCCACGACATCATCTGCGGAGAGTCCACCATCGCCGAGAAGGACAGCTCCGTTGTCTCGCCAAGAGCGCACCAGAGACATCATCCAAAGGTTCTCTATGACGATCACGACCGCAACGGCACCCACGGCGAGGTCGGATCCCAGGCGGGCCAGATCATCGGCGTCGAGTAGACCGCTTGACGCTCCCTCGAACTCCGCCAAGCTTGTGCCGTCATCAGTTGCAACATCCGACGCAACGATCGCGACGACGCCGTCAGATGTCTTTGACAGAAACTCGATATCGAGAACGCCTACGACTCCCTGATCCACCAGGTCCAACAGGCGCCGCATCACTTGCGCTCCCACCTTCCCGTCGGGGAAACCGACTGCCACATAGTCAATCGGTCCGAGTTCATCGGTGTTGCTCATGTTTGTTGATCCTTGGCTTTGGTAGAGGGTCGGTTGCAGTTGACGTTCCAGTGACAACAACGGGTGGAGTCTAGGTAGCGCAAGATTCGGACAAGCCGGATTCGCCGTGGAATTCCGAGAATGACATCAGGCTTGGAACTCAGCGTGAGCTCAGTTGTCGGCCTCCGTCAGCAGCCCATTGCTCACGGAGCGAGTGCTCCATCGCACGTACCGACTGGCCCTGTCCGACTATTCCTGCGATCGCCAAGACCGCATACAGCAACCACCACCCGGGTGCATCCTGGATCGTTGCGACGACGTTCGCCCTGTCGAGATCGGCAGAATCAATCGATCCGAACAGGAGCATCAGACCACCGACTGTCGCTGTTGACCCGGCCATCGCCGTGAGAACCGTGAGGATGATCATCGGTAGATCTCCGACTATGGCGATGAGTCCGAGCAGCAGAGCGAGTACGACTCCGACCAACACGATCAGCCAGGTCCACGTGACGTTCAAGGCAACCATCAGGCTCGAACCCAACATGAATCCGACACCGGCCATCGCCACGGCAACCGAGACCTCGTAATAGAGGTACGCGAGGGCCGAGAACACCACTGCGAAGACAAAGCCAGTGATCCAAGATGCAGCGCCAGCCAAGAAACCGTCGCCCGTTGCCGCTGCGACGATTCCTGCACCAGTGGAGAAGCCGACGAACGCGCCCCAGATAGGGATAACGATCCGCATAGCCAGATATCCGCGGAAGCAAAAGAGTGCTCCAACGATGATGGCAAACAGGCCAAGCACGACATCATTCATGTCATCAGTATTGCCTGCCTGGAGTCGCAGACAAATGACTCGGTCTCAGATATCCCTTGGGTGCTGTCCCCTAACGGGACATACGTGCATCTCCACCGTGACAGATGCCATATTCCAATCCGACAATAAACCTCTAGCGTTTGACTAAACGACTTGATCGGGGGGCTCCATGGCCGACTTCTTGTCCCAGTACTCGGTCCAGCGCTGGCTGGAGATGTGTCCACAGGGATACTTGGAGGACACCGTCTACGGGCGGGGCGCTGATGATTCTGAACCCGCAGAGTTGCTCGACAATGAGGTTCTTCTAGAGGCGTCGATCGCGACCACGGTTCAATTGGTTGCCGGTGAACGTTGCGCGCTGGCGGCGTCGTCGGCATTGGTGAATCTGGCTCCCGATTATCCGAGCAAACGATTCTTGGCCACCCAGACCCTTGACGAAGCACGACACGTTGAGATCTTCACGCAACGGCTCCACGACTTGGGCGTAGCCAAGGACGATCTCGAGTCGACGATCAACCGATACGCGAACCCGAACCTGGTGAAGTTCGCCGAGACGCTGCTCGAAAAGGTCTCTGATGGGGATTTCGTCGCAGGTGTTGTCGGCCAGAACATCGTGCTCGAGGGAATGGCGTTCACGGTCTTCGAACTGCTCGAAGCCACGTCACGGGACATGAACCCCAAGTTCGCCCGAACCTTGCAAGGCACGATCGCGGATGAGCGTCGCCATGTCGGCTTCGGTGAGAACAGGATCGGCTCACTCATCCAGCAGTACCCAGAAAAACGGCGCGACATCGAGCGGATGCAACAGGAGATGAGCTATTACATGCTCGCCACTTTCGCCGATGTGTTCTCCTCGAGCGCCGAGTCCATCGACGTTGGACAGAAGATGGCTGCTGACCGTTCCAATGGCTCAGAGGACGTGGAGTGGCACGGCGCTCAGCTCGGATCGATGAGTGCAGATGATCTCGAAGCGATCCTCGGTGACACTGTGCTCAAGGAGTTCAAGGTGCGGCTGGGTCGAATCGGCTTGGAGTACCAGTCCCCCAAGGCTCCCGTCTGAAACGGGGCAACTCTTGAGCGACACCGAACCACACCTTCTCGACGAGGACGAGTTCTACAGACAGGTCCACTCGTTCTCCTATT
>JAGQSZ010000196.1 GCA_020439285.1 Microthrixaceae bacterium | reverse complement strand
GCGCCCAAATAGCCGGTCTTAGGTCATTTGTCATATTTGTGAAATTATTCCTTTACTAAGTCCTCATCGACCGGTATCTTGAACTTTGTTCTCGGATTCACAAGGTTCCTAGCTCTTCGATGAGTGAGCGGGAAACCGGCAAGTCCCCGGACAACCAGGACCCCAATAATCGGACGCCGGTCAAGCTGCGTCCCAATTCAACACGGAGGAACCGTGGCGCTGACCTCGAGCCGAAGCCTGAACACAGCGAACGACAGCTGGCGAGCCAACTCCGCTTGCCGCGACACCGACCCGGATCTGTTCTTCCCCGTTGGTACCACCGGGCTTGCTCTTGAGCAGATTGCTGCGGCCAAGGCCGTGTGCGACACATGCGACGCGAAGCGTGAGTGTCTCGACTTCGCTCTGTCCACCAACCAGGACTCCGGCGTTTGGGGTGGCACCTCTGAAGAAGAGCGCCGCAAGCTTCGCCGTGCATGGGTTGCCGAGCAGCGTCGCGCTGCTGCCGCCGCTTCCTGAGCCGCGACAACCCGCTCCAAAAACACAACTGCTGGGCTTATCGCTACAGAATCTGTAGCGATCAACTGTGCGGCAGGTGACTCTGCGTTGCTGGATCGCCCTAGTGGGCCGAATCTGGCCCATTGCGGTCAATTCCAGATCTTCATCCCGAGGCGCAAGAGCCCCTCGAGGGAGTGGATGTCCTCATCGAAGTAGGGCACCGATCTGGTCAGCGCTGCCTTCTCCCCCAACATGGCGCTCTGTTCTGCTTCTCGCCGTGCAACTACCTGGTAGTTCAAGAAGCTGTTCCCGATCTCGCGGAACATGTACTCGAGGCGGGGCACTAGGTCCTCGGACTCCATGGCCAACGACACTGCTTTGGCTGTCTCAGCGGCGTCGTCGCAGAGCACTTTGGCTGACTTCGTCCCGCTCTCTTCACGCAAGTACTCGGGTAGGACCTTGTTCAAGATGAGCGCCCCGACGTGATATCCACGTTCGGTCAGCAGGTCCAAGAAGAAATCGGCTTCCCTCGACGGTGCGACCTCAAGGGTCGAAACGACCACGAACGAGGTTTCGGGTCCGCCCATGAGAGTGGTGACTGCTTGGGCGCGTTCGACGAATCCGTCGTACATCGTTTGGAACAGGATGAAGAACTCGGCGATGTCCTGGAGGAACTGCGTCCCGAGGATCCGATCCGCCACCATGTAGAACGGCTTGGACGCGAAGTTCACCATCTTGGAGCGGTACGGAGCGATCAACCAGCGCAGCAGCTTCGACGAAAAGAAGTCGGCCATCCGGTCTGGGGCGTCCAAGAAGTCCAACGCGTTGCGTGTCGGTGGAGTGTCAACGACGATCAGGTCGTACTTGCCCGACGTGTGGATCTCATAGAGACGTTCCATGGCCACATAGTCATGACTCTGGATGAACTTGCCCGTGATGTTCTGATAGAGCGGGTTGGCGAGGATCGTGTCCCGGGTTGTGGCGTCCGGAGCGTGTTGGCGGATGAGATCATCCCAGGACTGCTTGGTGTCGAGCATTGCTGCCCACATCTGTCCCCGTGGCGAGACCCCGGCTTGTGAGAACGCTTCGGCGGGCACACGCGTCTCGACGTTGCCGAACTGTTGTAGGCCCAACGCGCTCGCCAGCCGCTTGGCCGGATCCACTGTCAGAACAAGAACCTTAATTCCGAGTTCCGTTGCGGCCACAGCTCCAAGTGCCGCCGCCGTGGTTGTCTTGCCCACTCCCCCAGAGCCTGTAGAGATCAGAACCTCTTGGGAGCTGCAGAGTTCTTCAATGCTGTTGACCATCTGGCGCTTCGACATCAGAAACCGAGCTCCGATCCGAGTTCTTCGGCAATCAGACCCGTCGCCCTAACCCCATGGGAACGGTGGAACAGGTATGGCACGTACAACAGATCCACCCCTGATGGCAGGTTCTCGCGTAGGCGGGTCATGTGACTGACCCGACCCCGCCGCAACCGGACAGCCAGATCCGCACCGTCAAGCACATCGGTGATCCCTTCACCGGTACGTTCACGCAACACCTCTGCGGGAGCCCCGCTGCGGAGCCTTTCGAAGATCTCCTCGTCGTCGCCGGAGAACAGTTCGGGTAGGACCCTGTTGACCACTACGGCCGAGAGTCCGATCTCAGTCTCACCACCCAGGCGGCCGATCAGCTCGAGAGTCTCCGAGACTGGCATCTCCTCCGGAGCGGTGACGACAACCACGCCGGTCTGTTGGTGATCGGTCAGCAACTCGATCATCCAGTCGGTCTGGTTACGGACCAAGCCAACTTTCACCAATTCGTTGATCGCAACCGGTGAGGACAACTGCCCCACCACGTGGCCGGTGGCCGAGGCATCTACCACTACCAAGTCGTAGTGGTTCTCCTTCACCTCATAGGCGAGCTTGCCAATGGTGAGGATCTCCTTCACGCCGGGAGCAGCGTTCGCTATGAAGTCAAAGGCCCCTGCCAAGGTGCCCATGCGAGAAACGAAGGGGACCTTGAGGAACAGCCGAAGGTATTCCTTGAGGGACTCCTCTGTGTTCATCGACATGGCGAAGAGTTTCTTGCGAACCTCTGTCGCTTCGAATTGCAACGGTCCGACTCCGAGGAAGTCGCCGAGGTTGCCCTTGGCATCGACTTCGCAGATCAGCGTTCTCTTGCCACGTTCGGCGGCGAGCATCCCAATGGCCGACGCCACCGAGGTCTTGCCCACACCACCCTTGCCGGTCACGAACAGGAGCCGATGATCGAGCAGTGGCATTGAAACAGTGTTCGGGGATGTCTCGCTCATTTCACTCCGGTTCTGTGGAGGCCCATCGAGGATCAGGCCGGATCAGAGAATCAGCTGGAAAAGCCCATCTTGCGGCTTTCCTCGGAACTCCCGAGGTCCACATAGGTGATCTTCGAAGTAGGCACGGCCACCTCTCGTCCACGCTTGTCAGTCAGCCAGAGAACCTTGATGGATTCATCGAGAGCCGACTCGACGAGCTTCTTGATCTCGTCGCGATCGGTATCGTCTGCCATCTGGAGTTCGATCTCGCGAGTCGAATATTTGACGCCAATGCGAATGTCCACGGACTCATGGTATTGAACCCATATGGAATCGTCTAAGCAGCACGGAGCAGGTCGGTAATGAAATCGCACAGGAAGACGTCGAAGAAGCGCGTGATCGTCGTCGCTCACGGCCCACCACTCAAGGGGGGAATCACCACTGTTGCCCTAGATCTGGTCGAGAACCCTCGCCTCAATGACGAGTTCGAGATGGTCTTCCAGAACACGTCTCAGGCACAGGACAAACGCGGGACCTTGGCGCTCGAGAACATCCTGCGTGCATTCACTCACGCGTTCAGGACCTTCGTTCTTGCTCGGCGTGGCGCAGTCGTTCATACGCACTCGGTGCAGGATCCAACGCTTGTGGCTTGGAGACAGGTTCTGATCGCTGCGGCCGCAAGATTGCGGGGAGCCCGGGTACTCCTGCACAACCACGCCTTTCGTCCGTACATGGAACCGCCAGGCGGGTACAGCATCGGTCGGGCACACCGGATCGCTTTTTGGCTACTGGATCATCTTGCCGACGCAAACATTCTGTTGAGTGCTGAGGGGCTCGCCAACCTGGAGCCACTCATGCCGCACACTCCGATGCCAGTCGTGGCGAATTCTGTGGTTGTCGATGACTTCAGGATCAGCAGCGTTGATCATGACCCTGCCGTGTTGTTGTTCGTCGGCGAGCTGCTCGAACGCAAGGGACTGTTGGTACTACTCGACGCGCTGGACCAACTGAGAACACGTGACCTGCCGAACTGGAAGGTGGTCCTAGTTGGTGACAACACGATGGGATTGGATCCAGAAAAGGATCGAATCGTCACCGAGGTTCGCACACGTGGCCACGGCTCATCCATGACAGGACCAGTCTCACGCGACGAGGTCTACGAGCATCTCGCGAACTCCGACATCTTCGTGTTCCCCACTTTCGTAGAGGGCCAGCCGTTCTCGGTGATCGAGTCGCTTGCCGCCGGGGTACCCATCGTCGCGTCTGATATTCCAACAGTCGCTGACATGATCACCGATGGGGTCGAGGGTCGTCTGGTGGAGGTCGGCAACGCGTCCGCGCTTGCCGACGCGTTGGCCGACCTACTCAGCAACGTCGAAGAGAGAAAACGGATGGGAACACGTGGCAGACAGCACGCTGTTCACACGTTTGACCGATCGGTCTTCATAGATCGGATCGCCGGGTTGTACCGGGAATACGGCCGCTGAGCAAAGATCAGCGAGACTCCGCCGGCACGGATCTACTGTTGGTGCACTCAACGTGGTTGCTACGGCTCCACCGCAGTCAGCTCGGAGGGGAACGAAGATGGGGAGATCGGAACCGGGATCTTCTGACGACGGCGATGCCAACGATCCGGCGAGAAGCTGGCAGCCACGCTTCGCCAACCGTTTCCTACGAAACAGCGCGATCACCCTGATCGCTCTGGCGCTGGGAATATCTATTGCGCTGTGGTGGATACTCAGGTCCTCAGGGCTGAAAGATCCTGAACCCAACACATCCACAACGGCAGCGCTAACCCTGATCCTGTTGATCCTCGGCACATTCGTCCTCGCTGGAGGGATCTTCTTCCTACTTGTCGAGGCGAAGACTCCACTACCCATGTCAAGCGGTGTTGGCGAGCGATCCAAAGGACTCGGGGAGATGTCTATCGACGCGGCGCCCTCTGTGCCAATCACTGACATCACTTCCGGCTTGGTGAAGGCAATCGACGGCAAACGCGCATCATCTGTATTGCTGTCACTCGGAACAACGTTCGTTGTGCTGGCTCTGGTGGTCTCTGGCGCAATAAGCGTAAGTGTTGGAAGCCCGGACCCGACAACCACCACGGGGCCTCCGGCAATCGCAGACGCGCCCGACTAGGTCTAGCCTGCTCCGTG
>JAGQSZ010000195.1 GCA_020439285.1 Microthrixaceae bacterium | reverse complement strand
ATAGACCGCAGCTTCATCAATGAACCCGTTGAAGTAGTTGCTCGTCGAGTCAGCAGGAGTCTTGTCGCCTCCAACTCGCCAGTAGCCGAGCAGTCGGTTACCAACAGTCGTGTTGCCGATACCAACCCGAGCCGAGGCGGAACCGACCTCGACACCGTCCACGTAGAGGCGCATGCCGTTCTGCCCCTGGGTGGCCACGACGTGGTGCCACTGACCATCGTTGTAAGAGCTGGCGGTCACAACGGTCCCCTTGCCGGCGACGAACGCCAGGGTCCCGTCATTGCGCATGTAGACCATTCGGTCCGAGACTGTGGAAATACCACTCTTGGAGCTACCGAAGCCGATGATCTGACCACCAGTGGTGGACGTCGTGTTGAACCCGGCCTCGACAGAGAAGTCACCGGGGCTCGGGATACTCGTGGCCGCTGCCACTACTCCAGAGCCGTTGAACTGCGCTGCAGCGTTGCCGGGAACTCCGCCTGGCTGGTTACGTGTGATGCTGCCTGCATAGGTGCCGTCCATGAGGCCGACTCCCGAGTCAGCTGCAGCAGTTCCAGAAGCCTCATCGAGGCGGTAGTAGAGGAACGGCTGCGATCCGAACACCGCTGCACCATAGGCATCTGCGGGGGCCGCCTTCACGCTAGGAGTGCGGCCGCTCAACTGGTAGTGCTTTGCGACCTGGGTCGGTGAGAGCACTGAATAGTAGAGAGCTGTCTCGTCGATGCTGCCAGTCAGGTAGTCACGTGAAGGCCGTGAAGGCCAACCGGACAAGGTGTCAGCGCCTACACGGAACCTGCCGTAGTACAGATCACCGCTAGTGGTGTCCGCCCTCGTTGACCTACGAACCCCATCAATGTAGAGGTTCATGCCATCATCTCCGAGGCTTGCAACAACGTGGTGCCATTGACCGTCGTTGATTGCAACGCCGCTCTGGACCGTGCGTGCCTGCTTGGTGCGGCTGACGGCTATTCCTTCGATCTTGGTGTAGACGCCGAACATGATCTGTCCGTTGTTCAACATGTACAGGACACGGTCATATGTTCCTGAAGTGCCGGACACCTTGTTCGAGAATCCAGCGATTCGTCCACCTGATCCGTACTTGTTGGCGACCTTGACCCACGTCTCGATGGTGAACTTGTTGGGGATTACCCTCTCGGTGGGCGAGGCCACAGTTGACCCGGAGTTGTTCTTGAATCCGGCCGCGGCGTCGGAGTCTCCGTTGATTGCACCAGATTCACCGAAGGTGACCTGGCCGGTGTTGGCCACTGCACCGTCCTCAGTTCCAACTGCGTCGGGAGTCAAAACTCCGTTACGTCCCGCCAAGCGCCAATGAATATCAGCGCCGTCTTTGAGGACCTCGTCAGAGTACGGGCTCGCCGATCCAGAACCGGCAACCGTGATCGAGGGCTGGTCGCTGTAGGACTCGTTGCCGTCGTCGTCTGTGACCCAGACCTTGTATGAATACGACTGGCCCGGGGTTAGACCCTTGTCGACGTAGCTGATGATCGGCTTGTCCCAGTACGTCGAAGCCTGACGCGTCTGGTAGATCGTTGCTCCGTCACGGGTGATGCGGTAGTTCAGCTCATGGCTGTCACGGTCGTAATTGGCCGGGATCGTTATACGTACTTGTCCTGCAACATCGGAGACAAGCTTGACCTTGTAGTTGGGGTTGACCTCACGGGGCCGTTCCTTGGTGGGAGCGATACCCCTGACGGCAAAGCGAACCAAACCCTGTTGGGGTACGCCGTTGACGCTCGGGAATTCACCGCCGTAGACGACGTAGTCGTTGTTGCCAGCAACCGACCAGGTTGCCTGACCTGCACCAGTTGCGGTGCCTACGGCCCAATCTGGATACCAGTGAGATTGGGTTGGAGCGGGCAGACCTTCGAAGCTCCAATAGGTCGTCTGATCGCGACCAACAGTGCCAGCAGCATCAATCTGGTAAGAGAGAGCATGGCGCATGTTGTCCTCCCAGCTCCTCGACTGGGGGAATGAACCAATGTTGGTGCACAGGTGTGAATGGGATGCGGTGTACAGATAGCCGTTGACAGCTGCGGTGGCGTAGGTGTCACCGTGGCAATCATTGATCCAGTTGATCTCGCCGGTATCCGGGTTGGCAGAGAAGACGCCTTCGAGGTTGCCGAGGCTCCCGCCGAAGACCATGCCGCTGCCGAAGATCGACTTTCCATCAGTACTCAAGCTGAGGAAAGCCGACTGGGTGCCATAGTCATGAACAATCTGATCGACTGGCCAGTTGATCAGCGACCCGTCTTGAGGGTCGATCGCTGCGATTCCCAGTGCGGACTGTCCGTTCACCTTGTCGAAGGATCCGCCTACGAAAAGACGATCACCGTTCGGGCTCATGACCATGGCGTTCACGTCACGATTAGCGGTTGGCGCCCACGACAGCAGTGCACCGTTGGTGGCAGAAAACGCTGCCAGGCGCAGCCGTGAGGTAGCTGCATTTGGGCCCGCATACTGGAATGCTCCACCGACGTAAACGGTGGTGTCTGTAGCGACAATGCGGTTCACAGTCGTATTCAGAATCGGGAAGAACGCCGGTATGACGTCACCCGTGGTTGGATTCAGAGCAACCAAGCGGTACCTGTTCGAACCGTTTACGGTCGTGAATGACCCACCTACATAGATACGAGATCCGTCTGGCGAGGCAGTTACCGTCTTGAGCGCACCGTTGAAGATCGGGTTGAAACTCTGAATCATCTGACCCGTGGTCAGGTTGTAGGCCACGATGTTGGTTCGTGGGACCTCATTGGTGCCTGCGGGCGATCCTGCAGGTCGGACGCTACTGAACGTGCCGACTGCATAGACCGTATTGCCCAGTACGTACTGGTCATAGACAACGCCATTGACCTGCACCGTTGGCAGTGCGTCCGCAGTGACTTGTCCTTGGCCAGGTGATATGGGCGGCAGAGCCGCCTCGGCCTCGTTACTAGTTGCTACCTGCGTCGTTGCCACGACACCGATGAGCATTGCGGCGGCAAGAACCGAATGTCCCACCTTCTTGAAATTGGACCTCAGATTCATGGCCCTTCCTCCTTGGAATCCGTCGGAGCCCCGGCGACCCGGGGTATTGGTTGTTGTTAATCGATTCTTCTCAGCCATTTGGAAGGCTCCCAGTGATGATCGCCGTTGGCGTGTCGGATGAGTATTTGATGGAAAGCGTGACGTTCTCACGCTGATCGGGATCTATTCGGAACAGGTAGCTTCCGGTTGCGGTGGATCTAGGAGCAGCTGAACCGCTGAAAGGAACCACCTTGGGATCGAGGTGAGCGACGACCGGCGACCCGGATGTGTTGGTCATTGTGACCGCCACTCCATCCAAGTCGATCACCTTTGACGAGCCGTTGCTGAGTTCGAGTTTCACCAGCACTGCCGGACCAGCGATTTCTCCGGGCAGTTTGGCCGTGGCTGTAGTGGGCTCTGTTGAAGCGACTCGAACCGTCACTCCCGAGTCAAACTTCGCCACGTCCGTGATCCCAACCGGAGTCAGCGCTCCTGGATCAGACGCTGTGGGCTCAACCTTGTTGATGTCCCCGCGTGGCCCGCTCAGCTTGCCATCGGCTCGTTTTGTCGATCCGTCCTTCGCTCCTGTCGGCCCACCATCAGCTGCTGTATTGGTCTCACCGCTTTGGTCGTTGTCTTCAGAACCATTGGACTGATCATCAGCGTTGTTCTTGGTGCTGCCAGACTCTGCGGACACCTGGCCAGAAGCTGACTTGTCCGATGACTTCGCCGAAGCATCCGATTTCGAGCAACTCGACAGCAAGACCAGCGGGAAGGTGAAGGCCAGCAGCGCCACTGTCAAGCGGCGCCTGGAACCCCAAGAGGCCAAGCCGTTCCTGCTACTAACCACGCCTTGTCTGCTTCCTACCGAGCCGTTGGTGACCCCAGCTGGCCACTTCACGAACACCTTCCCTACATGGAGACTTTACTCCAGTTGCCATTTGATAGACAGCGGGTTTCGGCCCAGCTGAGTGATCGATGATCAATGTCACAGATCAAGTGCAACACGTTCAGTCAGCATGATGAATGGGCAAATATGCCAAACAGCTATCACCTACATAGGCCGTTTGACCCATTACAAGCGCCAACATCTCACTTAGTGAGATCAGAAGCGCCCTGAGTGGGATCTATGAGTCTCGGCTTCTTCGTCCGCTGGACTCACGGCGTCGTGTTTCGCCCTTGGAGAGCCTCATGGCCAGATCTTCATATCCGCTGGCAACATCGTCCCAGCGATACTCCGCTAAGGCACGGTCTCGGCACAATTCTCCATAGGAACGAATCTGTTGCGGGTCAGCTTCGGCAGACTCAACCAACTTCGCGACTCCCGACGCATTTGAAAAGAACTGTGCTTCAGACCCGAGTACTTCGCGGTTGAATACCACATCGAACGCTCCGACAGCAGCACCAGCACCCATTGCTCTTAGTAGCGATGGATTGGTTCCGCCGACGGAGTGCCCATGAAGGTAAGTGGTCGCGTGACCATAGAGCTGATCGAGTTGTTCCTGATCCCAAACCGGTCCGAGAAAACGGATTCGAGGATCGTCCTTCGCTGCCGAATGGACTGCTTGGGTGTACTCGTCGCTGTATGGGGCGCCACCTACTACGACTAGCGGGTGACGCGCCGAACTCGACTGATAGCCATGAACGATCATCTCGACGTTGTTCTCTGGCTCAAATCGGGCGACGACCAGATGGAACTCGCCGGCTTTCAGATTCAATTCCGCTAGTCGGTCCGTCAACAAGCCTTCGAGTATGGGTGCCCCGTAGGCAATTACTTCCGTGCTGGCACCGAATTCTGTTTGGTAGTAGTCGGCTATTCCGACCGCATCGGCTATCAAGGCATCGGCCCACCTTACGGACAGTGCTTCGGCAAGCCGGTAATACTTCTGGCCGGCTCCACTCCACTTTGATCTCTTCCATTCGAGGCCGTCTAC
>JAGQSZ010000194.1 GCA_020439285.1 Microthrixaceae bacterium | reverse complement strand
CACCTGGGTCCGTGTCTTGTCACGACTCAACGCTTCGCGGAAGCGTTTCACGACCTGATCGCGGTTCTCCTTGACTTCCATATCGATGAAGTCAATGACGATGATCCCACCGATGTCTCGTAACCGGAGTTGCCTGGCGATCTCGTCAGCGGCCTCGAGATTGTTCTTGAAGACGGTCTCCTCGAGGCTCGATGACCCGACGTTGCGACCGGTGTTGACGTCGATCACGGTCAACGCCTCGGTCGCCTCGATGATCAACGATCCACCTGACGGCAACCAGACCTTGCGGTCCAGGGTCTTCGTGACCTGTTCAGAGATGTGATACCGGTCGAACAGCGACAGTGATTCCACTGACCGGTCATAGAACTTCACCCTGTCCGACAGAGCAGGCGCCACGGCCTCGACGTACTCCTGTACGTCCAGGTACAGGTCCTTGTCGTCGATGTAGACGGCACGGTAATCGGCGTTGAATTCTTCTCGGATGAACCGCACTGCCAACTCGGGCTCTCGATAGACAAGCCCGGGACGATCCTGCTTCGACGCAAGCTCTTCGATCCGTGACCACTGCTTGAGGAGCCGCAAGATGTCACGCTCCACTTCTTCGGTGGTAACACCCGAGGCAGCGGTCCGAACGATCAGCCCGTGCTGTTCGGGCTTGACCCGGTCCAAGAGCTTGCGCAGACGTCGACGTTCATCGTCGGGTAGGCGCTTGGAAATGCCATAGGTCTTGGAATTCGGCACGAGCACCACGAACCGTCCGGCGAGCGACACCTCTTGTGTAAGTCGAGCGCCCTTGTGCGCTATCGGGTTCTTGGTGACCTGGCAGAGAATTAGTTGCTTGGGTTTGAGCACATCCTCGATGCGAGGCTGCTCACCTGACTCGACGATATCGTCGGGGTCGTACTGGACGTCACCGCGGTACAAAACGGCGTTCTTGGGTGTCGCGATGTCGATGAACGCGGCCTCCATACCCGGAAGCACGTTCTCAACGCGTCCCACGTAGATGTTCCCGTGGATCTGGCTCACGTCATCGGCCGGCCTGGAGACATAGTGTTCGAGCAGGGCCCTGCCCTCGAGAATCGAGATCTGGGTCGAGTCAGGAGCGACGTGGACGTTCATCTGATAGCGACCAACGGCGCGACCCTTGCGGCTCTTGCCGGAACGCTTCTTCAGGGTCTTTTCGTCGAGTTCGACTGCGTCATCGTCACCGAGTTCGAGTTCGACTGGCTCGGGAGCCCTGCGCTGGTTGCCGCCCTGGCGACCCCGCTGGCCACCGCCCCGGTTCTGGCCCCGCTGGGACTGACCTTGGCCCTGCCCCTTGGAATCAGACGACTTGGCCGCAGCGTTGCCGCTGTTGGCGCCACGCCCGCCCGAAGACCCACCCGAAGCAGACTCTCGTGGCTGATTTCCGCTACCGGTTTGACCGCCTTGCGCGCTCGCCTGTCCACCGGGCTGACCACCGCCTTTGCCACGGCGACGCCTGCGCTTCTTTGGACCATTGGCACCGGGCGCACCACCCTGACTGCCGGATTGACCACCGCCCGAACCATTGCCCTGACCATTGCCATTGGCGCCGCTAGTCGCAGCAGATCGCTGGGCTGAGTTCCCGGGTGCTACTGGAGCAGGTCGCGAGTCACCAATTTGAGGCTTGCGCGCCTGTGGTGGCCCGGCAGGCGGTTTTGCCTGGTCCGCGGTTTGGTGTGGTTCGGGTCTGGGTGGAGCCGGCACTGTGGGGGCCTGCTCCTTGCCAACACCTTGTGTTGAATCCGTGTCCGACATGGGACAGTCCTCTCGAGACTCCCGCTTGAACAGCGGGGCCGGACCGAGGGATGCGGCGATACGCTCACCGTCGGTCGAGTCTGGTGGTCAAGTACTTCGATCTGTGTGGTGCTTGCACTCTGGCCGACGCACTTGGGCGACGACACCGAGGGCAGAGTCACGCGACCGTGCAACACGGTCAGCAGTGAGCCAAGCAACCTCAGAAACACGTCCGCACCCGACAGCGAAACCTCTCGTCGGCCCCGTGGACCGCTCAACGGTCCGGCCATGAAGAGGCTCAAATTTGAGTCGGAACAGGACATGCGTCACTAGTCTATCGCCGGGTAGTCGCCCTCAGGCGTACCGGTGCATGTGCACCGACTGAACCAGCCCCAGCGCAGCGCATGACGAGACGACCGCCGACCCCCCCTGTGACACAAGGGGCAGCGGGATACCGGTGATGGGCATGATCCCGAGGTTCATTCCCACGTTTTCGAAGATGTGGAACAACAACATCGACATGACACCGACACACAGGAGCATTCCGACTTTGTCACGTGCCATCTGAGCGTTCCGCCAGATCCGCCAGGTGATCACGCTGTAGAGAGCCAGAAGTGACCCTGCCCCCAAGAAACCGAACTCTTCACCAGCGACGGTGAAGATGAAGTCGGTCCGCTGCGCTGGTACGTACCCAAGGCGGGTGGAGGGTCCCCGCCCGAATCCATATCCGGTCAGACCACCCGAGGAGATGGCCGTCTGGGCTTGTTCGACGTTGTACCTGGCGCGTGCCGAAACTCCGTCGGGATTGGCAAAGGCGGTCAGTCGGTCCTTCTGGTACTGATCGAGGGCGTCGCTTTGAAGAATCCCACCGATTGCTACCACTCCGATGATCGTAAGAACCACGAGATGTCGAACGCTCGCCCCACCAACCACCAACATGCCGACGCCAACCATGATGAACACGAGGGATGAACCAAGATCGGGCTGCAACAACGTGAGGCCCATCGGAGCACCAATGAGGAGCAGTGCCATTGCGATTCGACGTAGATCGAGCCGGTCTGCTGCCCCGAGATATGCGGCGACAGCGATGATCGTCGCCAGCTTGGCTATCTCAACTGGCTGAAAGACGATCGGTCCGAACACATACCAGCCCTTGGTTCCGTAATCGCCGAGGGCGCCCAGAGGTGTCAACACTCCACCCAGCAAGACAAGCGACGCCCCGTAGAGAATCTGCCACCAGTCCACGATTCTGCGGTAGTCGATGAGCGACAGTCCGGCCATCAACGCAAGTCCGATAACCAGGAACACGCCTTGTTTGGCCACGAACGACGCCCCGCCCGAGAGTCGACGCGATGCTCCAAACACGAGCACCAGTCCGAATATCGAGATCAGAATCGTTGACGCGAACAGGACGACATCTACATGTCGCCACGGTTGGGTCAGGTCCCGTGACCTGAACGTGGTCGCCATCAATCTCTCGTCCCGCTGCTTGCGTCCGACTTTGCCTGCTCAGCTGCCTGAAGAGCAGCGAGTTCACACGCTTCGGTGTCAGAGACCGGACAGGCTGGTGGCACCTCGTCCTTGGATACAGGTTGGAGAATTCGGAATGCGAGTGGTGCCGAAACCACGCCACCGAACCCAGCTTCGGGGATAACCACTCCAACGGTATATTCCGGTTCAACACCTGGCTGGGCCGGTCCCCAGCCGACGAACAGCGCCGAGTCGGCCTTGTTCTTGACCTGTGCGGTGCCGGTCTTGCCAGCCATCGGCCACGCTGTCGGGGTCTCATGCCACGACGCGTACGCCGTTCCGCCACGCTCTTGGGTAACGCCGAGCAGCCCGCGGAAGATCTGGTTCCACTGGTCGCCTTCGAAGGTAATCGTGCCCGTCACCTTGGGTTCGATCATTCTGACCAGCTCGGTGTTGCCCTCAGCGTTGACGTCCTTGGTCGGATCCTTGGAACGAGTCACTTTCAGAGCAACTTGGGGTTGGTAGACGGTCCCGCCGTTCGCGAACGCCGAGTACGCATTGGTGATCTGTAATGGCGTTACCAGAACATCGCCCTGGCCGATCGACATATTGATGTTGTCGCCAGAACGCCAGTCGCCGGTCAGGAATAGGTCGGGCCTGGCCTCATACGCTTCGCGTCGCGCCGCAGGTGTGGGAATTCGGCCTGCGTTCTCCCCTACGAGCGGAACACCAGTCTTTGCTCCGAGCCCGAAAGCCTTCGCCGCATCCTGGATCGGGGTTTCGCCGAATTGACCGCGCAGGTTCCACAACTTGTCCGCCAAGCGGTAGTAGTAAACGTCGGAGGACACGGTCAGCGAACGCGCCAGGTCCACCCGACCGTGACGAGCGCGGCCAGCGTTCTGTACCTCACATTTGCCCGACTTACAGTTCTCGATCTTGTAGACGCCGTTGTCCATGATGACGGAATTGGCACCAGTCAGGTAACCGGTCTTGAGTCCCGCGTACGCGCTGAACAACTTGAACGTCGACCCGGGCGCATAGGTTCCTCCAATGGCCCAGTTGACCAATGGCATCCCACTGTTGGGGTCATTGAAAGCCTCCCAACGCTCTTGGGAAATCCCGTTGACGAGCGTTGTCGGGTCGTAGTCAGGGTAGGAGGCCATCGCGATCAACTCACCGTTGTGAGGGTCCTGAACCACCACTGATCCCTGCGGCGCGTTCAGCCGATTACCTGAGTCATCACGGCGGCCGCGCAGTGAGTTGATCTTCGTTTCAAGCAATCGTTCGGCATGTGCCTGAACATCAATATCTATGGTCAGCCAGACGTCGTTGCCCTGTTTGGGTGCGTCTACCTTGACGACGTCCACCAGGTCACCGCGTGCGTTCACCTCGATGGTCCTGCGGCCCGGCACTCCACGTAGGTCATCCTCATAGGCCTGTTCCACGCCTGACTTACCTATTGAGTCACCCGGTCGGTAGTCGGAGCGGAGTTCCTCATCGGAGTCCTTCGATGCTTTGGTGGTGGTCGACGATGTGGTGGTCGACGAAGTGTCGGCAGCACTCGTATTGGCTACTCCGCGTTCGGCAAGTTCCTTGTCATTGATCTGGCCGACGTATCCGAGAACGTGAACCGCGACCGATCCATATGGGTAGGTCCTGATGGCCTTTCGCTCGACGAGCACACCCGGGAATTTGTCGGCCCGTTCAGTCAGATAGATCTCGACAGCATCGGTCACGTTCTCGGCTATGGGGACCGAGTCCTGAGGTGCATAGCGGGTGTCGTTGAATCTCTTTTCGATGGTCGACACTTTCACCGGGACCGACAGGCT
>JAGQSZ010000193.1 GCA_020439285.1 Microthrixaceae bacterium | reverse complement strand
TGTGTTCTTGGCATTGGGTCCCCATCGTCGATGTCTCACGTTGCCGGGCTCGCTGGCAAGGCGTGAAATCTCAGGGGCATCGGTCGATGATGGCTACCTTGCGATCAGGTTTGTCTCGGCTCAGCACTCAGCCTCAGTATCGGTGTGATGCCCATCACGGGCTGAACAGAAATCGGTTCTAGGTCGGTTTCTATCTGACTCGGACGGTTGCCACGCGCCATCATTGTTCGATGGACGATCGCAGAGCGGCCGAAGGTTTTGAACACCTGCAGACGGCAGCGCATGAACTGATCGCCGCAGCACGAGTCTTCCTCGACGCTATGGAGGACCTGGTTGACGAACCCGAGTGGATGTCCAACTCGGTTTCGAGCGTCGTTGATCTGGTCAAGGACGTCGCAGGGGCGCGGACCCAGCCCTGGGAGCGCCATGCATGGGCTAGAGACAACGGCAATGGCAATGGATCGAATCCGGATCCAGTTGATCCATTTGATTCCGTACTGGATGACCAAGCTGTTGTGGACCTGACCGATCAGCCCGGGGCAGTCGATGAGAATGCCGAACCGATTGGCAACAAGAAGCCCGCGCCTGTGGCCAAGCGACGTGGAACCAACGGTGCAGAACCGGGACGTCGACGGGCTTCTGCTTCGAGCAAAGTGAAACGGATCTCGGTCGACTAGGCGTCTGCGCCCACTTCATGGGCAGCGAACACAGCGGTTGCTTTGTGACGACAACAAAGATGTGGTCGACTCATTCGGTGCCACAAACGCCAGGAAACTCTGATCAGACAACACATGGGGGAGTCCTCGGCATCGACGTTGGGGGAACCAAGATCCTCGGTATCCGCGTCGTCAACGGCGAGGTGGCTGACCGGATTCGAGTTCCCTCACAGGGAACTCACTCAGGTGTCGTAGGACAGATCGAATCCGTGATCGCCCAACTGATTGAACGTTCTGACGCTCGTCCGCGAAGTGCCGGCCTTGGAATTGCGGGTTTTGTCGGGATGGACGGCGTCGCTCGTTCGGCGCCCAACACGCCCGGGCTCATTGGTGTGAACCTCGTCGAAAGCCTGCGTGAAAGATTCGGTCTCGACGTGTTCGTCAATAATGACGCCAACTGCGCAGCGATAGCAGTTGCTCACAATCGACCACCGGGAGCTGGCTTGTTGGCCATCACCTTGGGCACCGGAATCGGCGGCGGATTCGTAATGGACGGCACGCTGATCCGCGGGCGACATGGCTACGCAGCAGAGCCCGGCCACATGGTCGTTGATCCCAACGGTCCCAAGTGCCCTTGCGGCAACAGGGGATGCTGGGAACGGTTCTCTTCGGGGTCGGGACTCGGGTGGCTGGCCAGGCGGGCAGCCGATGCGGGCAACGGCGACTCGTTGATAGCCGTAGCAGGGTCCGCCGATCAGATAACCGGTGAGACCGTCACAGCGCTGTTGGGACAGCGGGACCCAGAAGCGCAGGCTGTGTTCGACGAGTTCATCTTCTATCTCGCACTCGGCGTGTCCAACTTGATCATGTTGTTGGACCCGGACGAGGTGGTGATCAGCGGCGGGTTGGCCCAACTCGGGGACACGCTTATCAAGCCGCTACTCGAATGCATGAAGGACCAGTTTCCTGCGGCAGTGACGCAGCGTGAGACGAGTATCACGGTTGCCGACCTTGGCGAAGACGCTGGGGCCTGGGGCGCAGCGTTGCTCGCCGGCGCCAGATAGAAATCACGCCCCGCAGTTTGCTGATCGTCGATTTCTGCGAGGATTGGGGATGGAATTCCGCAGAATCGTCGACCTTCCTCCCTATGTGTTCACGATCATCGACTCCCTGAAGGTGCAGGAGCGTCGCTCGGGCCATGACATCATCGACCTGGGTTTCGGCAATCCAGACTTGGCGTCACCGAGTATTGCTGTCGACAAACTTGCCGAGGCGGCTCGCAACGAACGGAACCATCGATATTCCGCTTCGAGGGGCATTCCAAAACTCCGTGAGGCAGCGGCCAACTACTACCGGCGGCGATTCAGGGTGGAACTCGATCCGGATACCGAGATCATTACGACCATCGGCGCCAAAGAGGGATTCAGTCACCTGATGTGGGTCCTTCTCGAACCTGGCGACGCGGCCCTGGTCCCCGCTCCGAGCTACCCGATCCACATCTATGGCCCGCTGTTCGCCGGAGCGAATGTGCGGGAGATTCCGCTGGCGACCGGGGACGAGTTCGTGGCCAACATGAAGGAGGCTTGGAAGTTCTCCCACCCCAAACCCCGCGTCATTGTTCTGTCGTTCCCGCACAATCCGACCACTACGTGTGTGGATCTGGATTTCATGCAACAGGTGGTTGACTTCGCAATTGAACACGAGGTCGTTCTGGTTCACGACAACGCATACGCGGATCTTGGATTCGATGGGTACCGTCCACCATCGATCATGCAGGCAAAGGGCGCGAAGGATGTTGCCGTCGAGTTGTACTCCATGACCAAGTCGTTTTCGATGGCTGGCTGGCGTGTCGCATTCATGGTCGGGAACCCCGAGATCGTTGCTGCGCTGGCGAAGCTCAAGTCATATCTCGACTACGGAACATTCCAACCGATTCAGATCGCGGCGACCGTGACCATGAACGAGGTCCCGGACTTCCCACTGGAGGTCAACGAGGTCTATCAACATCGTCGAGACGCGCTGTGTAAGGGGCTGGACCGGATCGGATGGCACATGCAACCCCCGATGGGCACGATGTTCGCATGGTCAAGAATTCCCGAGCCCTACGAATCAATGGGATCAGTCGAATTCTGTTCTCACCTCGTGAGGGAAGCTGGCGTGGCGCTGTCACCCGGCGTCGGTTTTGGGCCCGGGGGAGAGGGACATGTCCGGTTCGCTCTCATCGAGAATGAACAGCGGATCAACCAAGCCGTGCGGAACCTGTCACGGGCGCTGCCGGAACTCGGGTGACATCCCGAGCCCGCCACGGCAGAACTCGGCGACGGTATCGGCGACCACTTCTGGGTCCTCGTTGCGTTCGGATATGTAAACCTGGGTCAACTGGTTGGCGACTGCCAACATCGCGAGCGCCAGGGCCTCGGGGTCCCTCGGAGGGATCCTGCCTTCTTTGATGCCCTCTTCGATATGTGTTCGAGCGTCCTCGACGAGCACTTTCTGTCCGTGGTGAACCGCGGACGCGAAGGTGGATTCGTTGCGGGCGAACTCGAGGAGTCGGCGTAGATCGTCGTTCTCGGCGAACCAGAGCACGGCTGCTCTGATCCCCAGGTCGATACGGTCCAGGGGATCCTCGACGCCGCGGATCTCACGCTGTTGACGTCGACGCATGTCACGTTGTGAGGTTCGGAGAATCTCGATGAAGAGTTCTTCTTTGGAACTGAAATACCAGTAGAAGACGCCCTTGCCTACGCCGACACCATCGACGATGTCGGCCACTGACGTGGTGTGGTACCCGTTCTGGGCGAAGGCCTTGATAGCGAAGGAAACAAGTTGCGCCTTTCGCTCCTGCCCGCGTTGTGTGAGCTGGCGCTGCATTTCGCCAACGCTAGCAAGCTTCTTGACCGATCGGTCTAGTTCGCTTTGTTTCAGTCAGATTCGAGATCCCATTGCAGGGTTCTCTCGACTGCCCGCTGCCACATTGAATATGAGGCGTCGGCCACGGCTGTGTCAGGTTGTGGGTCGAAGGTCGCGTCGCTTGCCCAGTTCGCGTCGATCTGTGAAGCGCTTTCCCAGACTCCGGCCCCCAGACCGGCCATGTATGCGGCGCCCAATGCTGTTGTCTCTGCGACTGAGGATCGCAGGACGCGACATTTCAGTTGATCAGCCTGGACCTGCAACAGGAGATCCATCGCCGCGGCACCTCCGTCAACCCGGAGTTCAGTTACTGGCGCACCGTTCACCTCGGCCATGGCCGTCATCACGTCACGAGTCTGGAAAGCCATTGACTCAACGACCGCACGCGCAAGGTGCGCCTTGGTGGTTCCCCGGGTGATGCCAAACATGGCGCCGCGGGCACTCGGATCCCAATACGGCGAACCGAGCCCTGTGAACGCCGGAACGAAAACTGCTCCGTCGGTGTCATCAACAGAACTAGCCAGCTGTCCGATCTCGCTGGCCTGGTCGATCAGACCCAATCCATCTCGCAGCCATTGGACCGCGGCACCCGTGATGAAGATCGAACCCTCGAGCGCATAATGGGTCACGTTGCCCGATTGATGGGAGTCCCCATCGAGCATGTGACCCGGCACAGTCCAGGCCACGGTCCTCAACAGGCCTTCCGACACAGCAGGCAGGCTCGTGCCAGTGTTCATCAACACGAACGAACCAGTTCCATAGGTGTTCTTGGCCATGCCCGGACGGACACAAGCCTGACCGAACAAAGAAGCCTGTTGATCGCCGACAATCCCGCTGATCGGCACGCCAGCAGGCACACCGCATCCTTCGGATGTAGCGGCCACTACTCCTGCTGATGGAACGACTTCTGGCAGAGCAGAGCGTGGAATTCCGAACAGGTCACACAACTCCTCTGACCAGGTGAGCTCTGCGATGTCGAACAGCATTGTCCGACTCGCGTTCGACGGGTCCGTGACATGGGCTTTCCCGCCGCTCAGTTTCCAGATCAGCCAGGTGTCGATTGTTCCGAATGCAAGATCAGAGCTCACCTCGACGCCATTAGCCAACAACCATTCGAACTTCGTCGCCGAGAAATACGGATCCAGGACCAGTCCGGTAACTGAACGCACCTTGTCCAACAGGCCTGCGCCACGTAGCTCCTCGCACCGTGAGGCGGTTCGGCGGTCCTGCCAAACGATGGCCCGCGCAACTGGCTCACCGGTTACACGGTTCCATGCCACGGTGGTCTCGCGTTGGTTGGTGACCCCAATGGCCGCTACTGGACGGTCGAGGGTCCGGGTCAGTTCATCAAGAACCGTGACAGTGGTGGACCAGATCTCTGTGGCGTCGTGCTCGACTAGTCCGGGCGAAGGAAAGTACTGGGTGAACTCGCGGTAGGCACTTCCCACCGGTCGACCCCCCGAATCAACCGCGAACGCTCGTATTCCCGTC
>JAGQSZ010000192.1 GCA_020439285.1 Microthrixaceae bacterium | reverse complement strand
ATCACTTGCGCTACGGCGGAGACCGCCGCCAAGGCAGGTGCCGGAATGGACGTGACGGTGAGCGAAGTCCACCGACGCGAACCAGGGATGGAACCTTTCGAGGTGATGACCTCGGAGTCCCAGGAACGGATGCTCGCCATTGTCGCTCCAGAGAACCTCGATGAAGTGCTCGCGATCGCCGCTCGGTGGGAGATCACTGCGAGCGTCATCGGTACCGTGACCGACTCTTCGATGCTTCGAGTCATCGGCGATGACGGCGCTGTGCTCTGCGATGTGCCAGCCAAGGCGCTCGAGGAGGACGCTCCGCTGTACAACCGCCCAATGGCGCCCCCAGCGGACCTCGAGGCCAGACGTGCCGACTCAGCCTTAGACCTAGACGCTCCGATCGACGCCGGCGCGGATGTCTTGGCAATGCTCACCGACTATTCGTGGGTCTATTCGCAATATGACCACATGCTGTTCCTCAATACGGTGGAAGCCCCTGGTGGTGACGCTGCCGTGCTCCGGTTGAAGCACCCGGTCACCCATGAAGACACTGGCAAGGGACTCGCTGTCACCACCGATGGCAACCATCTGTGGTGCGCGGTCGACCCCCGAGTTGGTTCGACGATGACGGTCGTCGAATCAGTCATGAACCTGGCCACTGTCGGGGCGCGTCCGTTGGCGATGGTCAACTGCCTCAACTTCGGTAACCCGGAACACCCTGAAGTCATGTGGCAGTTGTCCGAGTCGGTCGACGGATTGTCCGAGGCGCTCAACGCGTTCGGGGTTCCGTGCATCGGCGGAAACGTAAGCCTCTACAACGAGAGCCGTGGAGCAGACATCGACCCCACGCCGGTCATCGCTGTGCTCGGACTCGTCGATCAACTCGATCGTCGCCCCCCGGGAATACGACTCGTCGAAGGAGCGTCCATCGTGGTCGTCGGCGAGGACCCACAGGAGCTGTCCGGTTCGCAGTGGGCCGCCAACCACGGGCACCGAGCTCGCGGGCGACTCGGTCCGGTCGACCTGGAAGCAGCAGCCAAAACAGCAGACACTGTCAGGTCACTCGTGATCGACGGACTCGTCGCCGGCGCACACGATGTCTCCGGTGGCGGTCTGGCAACAGCGGTTTCTGAGATGGCAGTCACGTCCTCGGTTGGATTCACCGTCACTGGCATGTCCTCTCACGTTGATCTCTTCTCCGAGGACGCAGGCAGGGTGGTGCTGTGCGTCGAGGACGCATCACTCGACAATGTGCTCGCCAGATTGGACTCCTCGGGCGTCAACCATCGCGTGATCGGACGCAGCGGAGGCGACCGTCTAGCGGTGGAAGGTCACTTCGATCTGGGGATCGATGAGGCGACCACGACATGGCGCGATCGGATCCCCAAGGCTCTGGGCAACTGAGAGTCCCATCATCACAGCCGGCCCATCTGGACTTGCCCATGGGTAGCGGCGTTGAGCGTCGTTAGACTGCTCGTCCGTGGAAGCTCAAAGCCCTAAGGCTCAAAGCTCGTTGACGCGCAGGCCGACCCGTCGCCCAGGTCGATTGGGTCTGGTTGCGATCGTGGGGGCTCTGTCAGTACTGCTGAGCGGATGTCTGCAGCCCAATGAGTTCGATCCCACGGGTAACGAACCGATCGGTCAACTCGACATTGTCGAGGTAGCTGGAACTGCGATCCGCGTGGCTGGTTGGGCAATTGACCCGAATACCACCGCTTCGGTGAACGTGACCGTGGCCTATCTGGGAAAGAACGTTCAGGTACTTGCCAATGGTTCGCGTCCCGATGTCGCCAAAGCTCACCCCGGATTCGGTGCTGCTCATGGCTTTGACTTCACCACGCCGAGCCTGGGTAAAGGTCCGGGGCAGATCTGCGTGTGGATCGAGAATGTCGGCCCTGGCAGTCGCGGTCGGTTGTTGGGCTGCCAAGACGTTCGCCTGACCAACGACAACTCATATGGATCCTTCGAATCAGCAGTGGCAACCGACGCTCGTCGAGTGAGGCTCACCGGCTGGGGCCTCGACATGGAGACCCCTTCGAAGTCGATACAGGTTGCGTGGAGACTCAACGACGGGTCTTGGCAGTTCCAAACAGCTGATGTGGCCAGCCCCGCCATCAACACCTTCATGGGAGTGACTGGCAAGCACGGTTTCGATTTCGAAATCTCGGTGCCGCTGGGAACAAACAAGGTCTGCATGCTCTCGCCAAAGTATGGGCGCGGAGCGTTTGCAGATCTGGGGTGCAAGACAGTCACCAATGAGTCACTCACCCCAGTCGGGATCGGCGATGACTTGTTGAGCGTCAAACGAGTCAAACCAAAGACCGGGCATCCCTTTGAATTCATGAGCCGCGACGCCGGGATCTCGACGACCTTGAGCGACGGATCAGTGATGTGGTTCTTCGGTGACACGAGCGACTTCACGTCAACCGGTGCCCTCAAGTTCTTCGTGAACAACACCGCTACCTGGGCCTCATCGTCAGACCCCGCCACCACCACTGACGCAGTGCGCTCTGATCGGACCGAGCCGTACCTGTCGATGCAACCGATCGCGCCGTTCAGCCAACCTTGCCCTGCCGGGTGGAGTTCGGTTCTCTGGCCCGCTTCTGCTGTGACCATTCCGACTTCGCCCACCACCGACGACGTGCTCGTGTACTTCGGAAATGTGTGTTTGGGTGGAGCTTGGAAATTTGGATCCAGGGGAATGGGATTGGCGAGGTTCACCTTCGACCGAGCCGCTCCACCAAACGCAAAGGCTGTGCAGGGCCAGATCCTGACCCAGACTCTCTTTCCCCCGAGCGCTCAATACGGAACAGCAGCGCATTTCGATGGCACCTATGTCAACGTCTATCAATGTCATATCCCAGAAGACGATGGGCAGATCCACTGGCCGAATGATCCGGGTTATGGGCCCTGCACAGTTGCCCGCGTCGAGCCGAGCAACGCCGCAGATCTGAGCAAGTATCGCTACTGGACATCTGGTGTTTGGAGCGATCAGCCCTCTGATGCCACCGGGATGTCGCTTCCTGCTGCGAGCGAGACTCCTGACGCGGACAAGCAACTGCCTCCATCGTCGTTCACGATCAGTTTGGATCCTTTCCACGGATACCTGATGGTGTACTCGCCGTGGCCAGGTCTCACTGGTGAGGTCATGGTTCGGCGTGGGAGCACGCCTCAAGGGCCATGGTCAAAGCCCGAGGTCTACAAAGTGCCCGGGTGTAACGACCACGGTGGTGGAACTGCACGGTTCTGTTATGCCGCAGCGTCACAACCGAAGTTCAGTACCTCGACGACTATTGGCATCGGCTACTTCGACGAGCTGGTGTCCCTCGGCCCGGCACGGGGCGGATACCTGGCCGGCACGCTCGCTCGCCGCTGGTGACATCAACATCGAGCCAAGGTCCTGTCGGCCGCTTTGCGCCGAGCCCGTCGGGGTCTCTGCACTTGGGCAACCTGCGAACAGCGCTGCTGGCCTGGTGTGTTGCCAAAGGTAGAGGCGGCCAGCTGTTGTTGCGCATGGAGGACCTGACCACCGGAGCGGCACCATTGGCAGAGGCGGAGCAGATCGCCGATCTGGCGCTCCTGGGAATCGAGTTCGATGGCCAGATGCTGCGCCAGTCCGAAAGATCACAGCGCTACGACTCCGTAATCGCTGAGCTGACCCGGCAGGGTTTGACCTATGAGTGCTACTGCACCCGCAAGGAGATCGCCGAGGCATCTGCTGCTCCACATGGTCGGGTCAATGCTTATCCGGGGACATGTAGAGACCTGAGCGTGAGCGCGCGTGAGCAACTCCATTCGGCTGGTCGCAGGCCGGCTATTCGGATCAAAGCGGCGTCCTCGGTTGTCACCTTCGTGGACGAGTTTGCTGGCGAGCACTCCGCCGTAGTGGACGATTTCGTCCTACAGCGAGGTGATGGGCTCGCGGCCTACAACTTTGCAGTGGTGATCGACGATGCCGATTCCGGAGTCGATCAGGTAGTTCGTGGTGACGACCTCATTGAATCGACCTCCAGGCAGATCCTCCTGCAACAGATGCTCGGCTTCCCACGACCCACCTACATCCATGTGCCACTTGTGCTCGGCACGGACGGTCAACGGCTTTCCAAACGTCACGGGTCGGTTGGTTTGGGCGACCAGCTGCGTAACGGCGCGGATCCGGGGCGTGTCCGGGGGCTGCTCGCGGCCTCGATTGGGATTCCGGTTGAGGAAGAGACAATCGAGATGCACGAGATCCTCAGAGCTTTCGATCTCGATATGGTGCCTCGTGAGGCGTGGATTCTGGACCCGAATTCAATCAAATGGTGACCCGCGTTCAGTGTGTCTCGGCTGCCTGTGCCACGATGGGGATGTGACACTCCACGATTCGCCCGACATGGACGAAACCCCCGGGGAGGCCTGTGGTGTGTTTGGCGTATTCGCACCTGGGTCGAAGGTCGCTCACCTGACCTACCTGGGGCTCTATGCGCTCCAACACAGAGGTCAGGAATCCGCGGGGATGGCCACGTCCGACGGCGATCATCTGACCGTGGTCAAGGAAATGGGCCTGGTGTCCAACGTCTTCAATGACCGGACTCTCGACGCTCTCGACGGTGACCTGGCGATCGGTCATACCCGGTATTCGACAACGGGATCGAGCATGTGGAAGAACTCCCAGCCGATCTTCCGTGGCAGCGCATCCACACAGTTCGCACTGGCGCACAACGGCAACTTGGTCAATACCCTCAAGCTTGCCGATATGGCCGGAATGCTCGAAGGTACGGTCGGTAGCGACACCGACGCGATGGCTGAGTTGATAGCCCAAGAATGTGACCGTCTGGCAGCTAGCGGAGCAGCCAGCGGCTTTGCGCTGTTGGAA
The DNA here is from genome assembly GCA_020439285.1 of Microthrixaceae bacterium. Classification (GTDB taxonomy): domain Bacteria; phylum Actinomycetota; class Acidimicrobiia; order Acidimicrobiales; family Microtrichaceae; genus JAGQSZ01. The sequence continues at coordinate 243 of JAGQSZ010000192.1, read as the reverse complement.
ACAGCGCTGCTCAACACGCTTCCAAAGTTCGAGGGGGCGTTCTCACTCGTGCTGATGGACCCCACCCGGGTTGTAGCGGTCAGAGACCCACACGGGTTCCGTCCCCTATGTCTGGGCAAACTCGACTCCGGTTGGGTGGTCGCATCCGAGTCACCCGCTCTCGATGTCGTGGGAGCGCAGTTCATCCGTGAACTTTCACCGGGTGAGATGGTCGTAATCGACGCGGATGGGGTCCGATCCCTC
>JAGQSZ010000191.1 GCA_020439285.1 Microthrixaceae bacterium | reverse complement strand
ATCAACAACTACCCGAAGACGGTTCGCCACTCTGGTGACGCTGGGCACCGCATTGATCACCTTGGGACCAATCGGTGCAGCACCGGTCGCTGCGGACTGTTCCGGTCCAACCTTGAGGTTCGCTCCCCACGACGTGGACCGTGGCGGAACGCTCTCGGTCACCGGTCGTGGCTGGGGCGACAACTGCTACGACACCGGCCCTCCACCTGATGGAGAGGGTGTTCTGGGTAATCCGATCACAGGTATTGAGATATTGATCAAGCAGGGTTCAAAGGAGTGGCTGGTCGCCCGTGGATCCGCAGATGATCAGTTCGGGTTCTCGATCGATATCCGGGTTCCAACCGATCTAACACCCGGAGAAGCGGAACTGACCGCTCGGCACTCGTTGGACATCGGCGTCTTCAACCAGGATTCCGTGCTTCGCGTCAGTGACGCTGAACCCGTCGGACCGAGCAGCGTCACGAGCGAGGTGCCCGAGTTCAACCAGGGCAGCGACAGTCACAAGTCTGAGTCGGCAAACTCGAAATCAGGCGAATCACAAGACACCGCGAGCGCGAGATCATGGCCATTCATCGCAATAGCGGGAGTCGCCGCCGCGGCCGCCCTTGTTGGGGCCGTGTTCATCCGTTGGCGCAGCAGCGGGGCCGGCGGCGAATAGCGAGCGACCGCTCTACAACGCCGACCGCAGTTCGCGTCGAAGGTCCTTGATCTCATCGCGCAGACGGGCGGCTTCCTCGAAGCGCAGTTCTTCGGAAGCCGCGTTCATTTCGTCCTCGAGCAGGGAGATGAGCCTGCCCAAGTCATCCGGTGGGAGATCCTTGAACTGCTCGGCCCGGGCCTTCTGACCGGGTCGGTCACGTCGGCGGCCCTTGCCCGGATACGGAGCGGTCCCGTCCGATGATGTGCCTCGGAGGTCGGCGAGAATGTCCGACACCGGTTTGATGATCGTCTGAGGGTTGATCCCGTGTTCGGTGTTGTATGCCTGTTGCAGCCCGCGACGGCGGTTGGTCTCTGAGATCGCGGCGGTCATCGAATCTGTGAACGCGTCTGCGTACATGATGACCTTGCCTCGGGAGTTACGAGCGGCTCGACCGATCATCTGGATGAGCGAGCGCACCGACCGCAGGAAGCCTTCCTTATCGGCATCGAGGATCGCCATGAGCGACACCTCGGGCAGATCCAACCCCTCACGCAACAAGTTGATTCCGACGAGCACGTCGAACTCGCCAAGACGCAGATCGCGAATCAGCTCGATCCGTTGCAGCGTGTCGACCTCGGAGTGCAGATAGCGGACCCGGACACCCATTTCGAGCAGGTAATCGGTCAGGTCCTCTGCCATCTTCTTGGTCAGAGTCGTGACGAGCACACGTTCACCGACCTCTGTACGTTCTCGAATCTCGGCGAGCAGATCATCGATCTGACCCTTGGTTGGCTTGACGATCACCTCGGGGTCGACCAGCCCCGTCGGACGCACGATCTGTTCAACCACCTGGGAACTGTGTTCGATCTCCCAATCCCCGGGAGTCGCGGACAAGAAGATCGTCTGACCGGCCTTTTCGAACCACTCCTCGAAACGGAGCGGCCGGTTGTCAGCTGCGGACGGAAGCCTGAACCCGTGCTCGATCAGGGTTTCCTTGCGGCTCCTGTCTCCCTCGTACTGACCGTGCAACTGTGGGATCGCAACGTGTGACTCGTCGATGATGGTCAGGTAATCAGGCGGGAAGAAATCCAACAGTGTGTAAGGCGTCTCACCCGAGCCTCGGCCATCGAGTGGCGCGGAGTAGTTCTCGACGCCGTTGCAGAATCCCATTTCGGCGAGCATTTCTAGGTCGTACTCGGTTCGCATCCGGAGCCGCTGAGCTTCGAGCAGCTTGCCGTTCGCTTCGAAATACGCCAGCCGCTCCTGGAGTTCGGCCTCGATCCGCTTGATACCGAGGTTGAGCCGGTCATCGGAGATCGCGTAGTGGGTATTGGGGAAGATGACGATGTCATCCACCGCGCTGACGGTCTCTTGAGTGAGCGGGTCGACGTTGGTGATCGATTCGACCTCGTCTCCGAAAAGTGCGATACGGACGATCGATTCTTCGTACGCCGGATGGACTTCGATGGTGTCGCCACGCACACGGAACTTGCCGCGCACCAGGTTGGTGTCGTTGCGTTCGTACTGCAGGTCCACCAAGCGACGCAGCAATTCACGTTGATCGACTGTCTCTCCTACACGGGCCGAGAACAGTCGGCTGGAGTACTCCTCGGGCGAACCCAGACCGTAGATACACGACACCGACGCGACCACGATCGTGTCACGCCGGGTTAGCAACGCCGATGTGGCGGCGTGGCGCAACCGGTCGATCTCGTCGTTGACCGAGGAGTCCTTTTCTATATAGGTGTCGCTCGTCGCGATGTACGCCTCGGGCTGGTAGTAGTCGTAATAGGAGACGAAGTACTCGACCCTGTTGTTGGGGAAGAACTCCCGGAATTCATTGGCGAGCTGTGCAGCCAAGCTCTTGTTGGGAGCGATGATGAGAGTCGGGCGTTGGACCTGTTCGATCGTCCAGGCGATGGTCGCCGACTTTCCAGAACCGGTGATTCCCAACAGGGTCTGGAAGCGTTCACCGGTGTTGACGCCCTCGGACAGTTCGGCGATGGCCTTGGGTTGGTCGCCAGCTGGTGAGAACGGCGACACGACCTGGAACGGGTTGAGCGCAGATGGATACAACGAGGGGTGCCGGCCGGGGAGTTGGTTGCTCACGGATGCATCGTAGTTAGCGGCTGTGACAGCCAACCGGCGGTTTCACACATGAAGTCTGTGGATCCATTCCCACGCCCGTTGGATCTGGACCTCTAGGTCCTCGGGTGAGCCTGTGTTGTCGATCACGAAATCCGCGGCGGCCAAGCGGTCCTCACGCGAAACCTGGTTGGTGATGCGCTGTCTGGCGTCGGTCGCGTCGAAATCCCGGAAGCGAACCAGTCGATCGATCGCTGTTTCGTGATCCAGGTCGACGACGATCGTCCCGGCAAGGTCCTTCCAGCCTGACTCGACCAGCAGCGGGACATCCAGAATCACGACATTGCCGGTCCCCCGCTGTTCCTCCACCCTCCTGAAGATCTCCATCTGGGTTGGTGGATGAACGATCTTCCCTAGATCAGTCAGAGCGTCCTTGTCATTGAAGACGATGGCGGCCACTGCGGGCCGATTCAGTTCACCGTCCACTCCGACGATCTCGGCACCGAACCGTTCAACCATGGCGTCGAATACCGGAGTACCCGAACGCTGCAACTCCTTCACGATGGCATCCGCGTCGACTACCACAGCACCCAAGCGGCCCAGCGCGCTCGACACCGTCGACTTTCCCGAACCGATTCCACCGGTGAGTCCAATCAATCGCATTTCAGAACCGTAGTTCGCTCCAACGGCATGAATTTCAGGCGCTCAACGAGGCACGTTCGGCCGGCCTGGCCAGTGACACGGAACACAAATCTGAACCCAAAAGTTCCACTTCGCCGCCGCCGGTGCCGATATGACCAACAACTACCCGCGCAAACACGAATCTGGATCCCATTGATGGAGAATGAACAGTCCTTCGACGATGATTCCGTTCTGAACGACCTGTCGCGCCCCAGTGGCGAGGCACCCGCTCGGTCCGATCTGGTCTCACGGCTCAAGAGCCGTGTGAACAAAGACCTTCGCAACGCGATGGTCGACCCGTCTCTGCAGCCCACTGGCGATTTTGACATCGTCATCGCCGGTGCGACCCGACCGGGGCGTGATCGGGTCCACAATTTCACGAACCTGATCATGGCCGTCCGGTTGACCACAACGGCGGTCTCAATACTTCTCGTTGCAACCAACCATCAGGGCAAGATGCCCGGGCTCGCGATCTGGACCGCTGCGGTCGTGGTCTATTCGGTATTCCGGATCTACAAGCCGATCCGTTACTCCAATGACGTGCAATCGCTGATGCGGGTGCTTTTCGAGGTTCTTTTCCACACCGTCGCTGTCGTGTTGACCGGCGGTTGGGACTCTCCGTTGCTGTTCACCCTGTTGACCGCAGTAACAGTGGCTGGTTTGGCGCGCGGTTACGGATTCTCGATGCGTGTAGCCGTTGCAACCTGTTTGACGGTCACGTTCCCGTTCGTCGACAACGCCCGCGACGCAGCGGACGCTCTGGTCCGTTCCGCGTCTTGGACCGGCATCGTGATCCTCGTTGCCATCGTCGCCGGCTACACACGCCGGATCTCCGGAGAAGCCGATCGGGAGCGCGAACTCGCACTCGATCGTCTGGACCGGTTGGCCGACGCCAACTCGTTGTTGTTCTCACTCCACCGGGTCACCCAGACGCTGCCGGCGTCGCTCGACCTTGGTGACGTGTTGGATTCCACGATCGCTCGGATCAAGTCGCTCGTGTCATATGACAGCGTCGCGATCCTGTTGTTCGACGAAGTGGACGCGCACTGGGAAGTCGTAAGACACCAAGGTCTGCACGTTGCGTCACGGCTTGGCCCTACCGAACTCCCCCAGGGGCTCCGCTCCGCAATTGCGGACAACGGACTGGTTCACACGCCATCGGCCCTCGAGGACAAGGGCCTGTCGGGTCGTGCAGGTTCCGGCATCTACACGGTGCTCGAAGCACGCGGCGCGATCATCGGCCTGTTGGCCATCGAACACGGCGAGGAGAACAGCTTCGCCCAACGCGATATCGAGGTAATCCAAGGCTTCACTGCTCCTGCCGCGCTCGCCTTGGACAACGCCCGCTGGTTCGCTCGCCTGCGTACGGTCGGAGCGGACGAAGAACGCACGAGAATCGCCCGTGATCTGCATGACCGAATCGGTCAGTCGCTCGCATACCTGGCATTCGAACTCGACCGTCTGGTCGATGAGAACGAGTCCGGCAAATCACTCGCCGAGCCGCTGTCACGACTCCGCGACGACGTCCGAGGCGTGATCCGAGAGGTTCGCGACACTCTCTATGACCTGCGGACCGACGTGTCCGAGACCCATGGCATGGGTCAGGTCCTAGAGGAATACGTCACCCGTGTCGCTGAGCGGTCCTCGTTGGTCGTCCAGATCGAGTCCGACAAGACGCACCGCCTGCCGCTCCTCCAGGAGCGTGAGATGTG
>JAGQSZ010000190.1 GCA_020439285.1 Microthrixaceae bacterium | reverse complement strand
CTCTCGCATATCTGACCTTGGACGGATTGGTGTCATCGATTGGTGCCGCTGGCGACGGGTTCTGCAACGCGTGTCTAACCGGTGACTATCCAACTGAGATACCCCAAGAAATACCGGTCTCATTGGGTGGCCCCAATGGCAGTGCTGGCGCCGTGAACACAGATGGGCAGTTGGCCATTGACGGTGACGTCTCATCCGGAGACTCAACGCTGGGAGGCAAAGCCCACCATGGGTGAAACATACGAGGCATCGGGCGTATCGATCGATGCCGGTGACCAGGCTGTCCGTGCGATAAAGGACAAAGTCCGATCCACCTACAGGCCCGAAGTACTCGGAGACATCGGCGGCTTTGGCGGGCTGTTCCGATTCGACCCTTCCAAGTACCGCGATCCGGTGCTTGTTTCGTCAACTGACGGTGTCGGAACTAAAGCACAAGTGGCCACATCTGTCGGCCGTTTCGACACGATCGGGTTGGATCTGGTCGCCATGTGTGTGGACGACCTGGTCTGTCAGGGGGCTGAACCGCTCTTCTTCCTCGACTACATCTCGGTCGGGAAACTCGACCCCGATCACGCAGCGCAACTCGTTGGGGGTGTCGCTGAGGGATGCCGACAAGCTGGTTGCGCGCTCATTGGCGGTGAGATGGCCGAACACCCTGGAATCATGGCGCCAGGAGAGTTCGATCTGGTCGGCTTCGCCGTCGGTGTGGTCGAGCGAGATCGACTGTTGACGCCCGAACTGGTGGGCCCCGGCGATGTGCTGCTCGGCATTCCATCACCCGGCATTCGCTCCAACGGGTATTCGCTCGCACGTCGGCTCATGTTTGACGTAGCAGGTCGCAGCATTGATGACCCGGCGTGGGATGAGCCCGGAGCACCAAGTGTCGGCGATGAACTGCTCCTGCCGTCGGTCATCTACGCACCGGCAATCATGGCGCTACTCGATGCTGTAGAAGTACACGCAGTTGCTCACATCACGGGTGGCGGAATACCGGGCAATTTGAACCGGGTTATCGGCGATCGCTTCGACGCCGTAGTGGATCCCAACAGTTGGGAACGCCCCCGGATATTCGCTGAACTCCAACGAATTGGTGACGTCGACGAGGCCGAGATGCGCAAGGTGTTCAACTTGGGAATCGGAATGGTCGCGGTCGTCCCGGCCGACGCTGCCACGCAGTCCATCAAGGTGCTCGAAGGCGCCGGACACAGGGCACGAGTCATCGGAGAGATCACATCCGGAACGGGACAGGTTAACTTCGCGTAGCGCTGAGCATTAGCCTGCACTGTGATATGGCAGACACCCCCACTCCAGCCTTCTCAGTCCGAATCAGGGTCCGTATGGTCAACGTGCCCGGCATGCTCGGAAAGCTCGCTGTAGCGATTGGTGAAGTAGGGGGAAATATCTCTGCCCTACGGGGTTTCGAGGTCAAGACAGCCACCCTCGATGAGGACATCGTCGTCAACTGTCGTAGCGAAGCTCATCAGGACCAGGTCCGTGCCGCCGTTGAGGCAATCGAGGGCATAGAGATCCTCGAGTTCGAGGACCGCACCTTCCACATGCACCAGGGTGGCAAGATCGAAGTTCTCTCTCTTGCGCCTGTCCGTGATGTCGAAGATCTGTCCATGGCCTACACGCCGGGCGTAGCGCGTGTGTGCATGGAGATTGCGAAGAATCCCGCCGCGGCTCACGAACTCACCATCAAGCGCAACACCGTTGCGATCGTTTCCGACGGAACAGCGGTGCTAGGTCTGGGCGACATCGGCCCGGAGGCCGCGATGCCGGTCATGGAAGGCAAGGCGTTGCTGTTCAAGCACTTCGCTGGCGTTGACGCCTTCCCGGTCTGCATCGATACCAAGGACCCCGACGAGATCGTCGAGACGGTCATGCGGTTGGCACCCACCTTCGGTGGTATCAACTTGGAGGACATCGCCGCACCCGGCGCGTTCGACATCGAAGAACGACTAGTCGAAGCACTCGACATACCGGTGTTCCACGACGATCAACACGGCACCGCGATAGTCACGCTCGCCGCCCTCGAGAACGCGTTGCGCATCGTCGACAAGAAGATCGAGGACATTCGCATCGTTGTCGCCGGAGTCGGCGCGGCCGGTGTGGCTGTGTCCAAGATCCTGATGAATGCCGGTGCATGCCACATCATCGGTGTGGACCGTCAGGGTGCTGTGCACACCGGTCGTGAAGGGCTCAACAAGTCCAAGCGCTGGTTCGCTGAACACACCAACGAAGAAGACCTCTCAGGTCCGATCTCCTCGGTCATCGCCGGCGCCGATGTGTTCATCGGTCTGTCAGGACCTGACCTGTTGACCCGTGAAGATGTGTTGTCGATGGCCTCTGGTCCGATTGTGTTCGCGATGGCGAACCCCAACCCCGAGATCCGACCTGAGCTGATCCAAGACATTGCAGCGGTCATAGCAACTGGCCGTTCGGACTTCCCGAATCAGATCAACAACGTGTTGGCCTTCCCCGGAATCTTCCGCGGAGCCCTTGACGCCGGTGCACGCCGGATCACCGAGAACATGAAGGTGGCCGCTGCCAAGGCGATCGCATCGACAGTTCGTGACGAGGATCTCAACCCTCTGAACATCATCCCCTCGGTGTTCCACCCAGAGGTTGCACCCGCCGTCGCCCGTGCATCAGCTGAAGCTGCACGCGCCGACGGTGTGTGCCGCTGATCCGCTGCAGCGCTGATCCACGGCAGCGCTGATCATCGACGTGCCCTATGGCTCAGCTTGGCGCTGGACCCACGTCGACCGCTAGTGCTGGCGTCCTCAGTGACGTGCCCAGCTGACAGAGTCGGCTGCGGTCACCTGTTGAGACGACGTGTTTCTGCAGATATTCAGAATCGCGGGGGAGAGCGTCGAACTCGCTACACAGCAGATCAAACCACGGCTCTCTAAGGTCGCGTCCGTTTGAGCCACTTGGACGGATGAGCGGCCAGAGTTCGGGATCGTTATCGACCTTGTCAGCCAGGTCGATAAGCCTCTTCTCCACGACATCACGCTTGGTCAGGAACCACTGCTCGTCAGCTTTCGATAGCGGCGACCAGTTGGAGAGTCGTTCGAACCCTTCGGGCGGTTCTTCGATCGCTGCTTCGCCGTACCGTATGACGACGGTGAATGTCTCTGAGCCGTTTGGCTTGAAGCGACTACCAGCCTGTCGCAACGCTGTTTCATCATCTAGCCCGAAGCCGTGGCCTCTCTGGTCCAACCAGTCCATCAAAGCCGGCGTTGCCACTGAACTCGTGTACCAGTCGACCTTGATGAGCGGTCTGCCTCGTTGCGCTATCAAAGGACCTGCTTCGCTGATGACAGAGGTGACTGCTTCCCGTTGAATCGGTACTGCTCCCGACCCCTCATCGCGACCGGGGAGGTTGGCGAGCGACAGCATTATTACTAACAGGGCTGAGGCCCCGTAGAACCAGTCCCGTTTGACCACTAGGGCACGTGGATGTGATCCGAACAAGCACCATGCGGTATCGATCATGATCAACATGACGAACAGAGCGAGGGGCCAAGCCCACCGGAATAGGGACATTCGCACGAACGGGAAGTCAAAGACAGTTGTTGAGGTCCGTGACGCCACGAACACGGCGGCCATGATCAGCAGCACTCCAAATGCCAGGACTGCGAGTTGTTGGTAGCGCTTGGAGCGCCATGAGGTCACTGCCAGGACGACCAGAGCTGCCAACACGATTGCCCCGACGCCTCCGAGAGCCCATCCTTCCAAGTTGCTCGTTGGTATGGGATCCCGGCGCCAATCCCCGGGCAGGAACCTTGTTGGCAAGAAGAAGTAATAGACCGCCCACCACGCTGTCCTGAACCCCATAACGGCGTCTTGGCTTGCGCTTCCGGACAGTGCCGTTGAAATATTCGGCGGTCCTGGACCGAATAGTTGCTGAACCATGGGAATGAGGTTGGCAACCAGCCCGGCCCCCACCGCCCAAATCACCGGACGCCAGCGTGTCCACGGTCTAACTGCTTGATCGAGTACATCGTCGGTGGTCGTGTCACTACCTGCTGCGGGGCCCGGGACCACGCAGTGGTAGACGGCCGCGATGAGGATCACCAGTGCAGTGACACCCGCAACCGGGGCGAATGAAAGATGTGTCTGCAGTGCCAGTGAAGCAGCAAAGATCCCGGCCGCAGCCCAATTCCTGCCCCCTCGGATCACTGCCCAAGCGATGCTGATAGAACACCACAGAGGCAGCACGGCGAAGTTGGGATTCCATGAATCGACCAGCACTTCTGAGCCCATCGCGAATTGGAGGAGTGCACCACCTGTTAGTACCAGCCACCCGGATCTGACTCCGACCGAGCGACGTACAGCAACAGCACCTACAACCACCGCGACGGCGTTGATCACCGCCACGCCGACCGCCAGTCCTGCTCCCCCAAAGATGCGCACGAATGGAGCCAAGAGATAGAAGCCCAACGGGCCCAGGTGGTAGTAGGGGACACTGCTGTGTAGACCGCCTGATGAGCTCGAGCCCACCATCGGTGGATGGGTGCTGAAGACCGAGCGTGCCATCAACGCCCAGTAGCCATCATCGCCTGAGGCCACCCATCCGTTGAAGAGCGCTAGCACCCCTTGGAGAAGGATCGTGCATCCCAGGACTACAACTGCCAAGCGCCAGAGCTGATTCTCGCGGTTTGACCCTTGAGGCGGTGTGAGTTCGGTCGTCTCGGATGACTCGCCGGCAGAGTCAGCACGGTCCGACTGTTCCAGTTGGCTGGAGGGCACCTCTGACACGGCGATGATCCTACATTCGCGCCCTGTGAGGGCCTGAATGGGCGGGAGTTGGGTGATCTACATGCGACACCACAGAAGGACGAAGGCCGGAGACATCTGGTCCGTGGCGTTCTAGCGAATAAGGGGCTACTTGGTTCATTTAGATGTCGGATATGTGGATTGAGCGCTTTTCCGCCGTTCTCCTTTATTGTCACACCGGGTTTGTAGTATCGAACCTATGTTCTATTCGATTGATTCTGATGGTGCTGATCCGCCTGATTCCAATGGTCCGCCCGATTTGTCGGCGCTCTCCGGAGCGGCTGGTGGGGACCCGTTTGGTCTTTCCGGGCTTGGTGTGTTGCTTGCTTCTGCGGCTGCGG